>JBGQGO010000850.1:0-2295 GCA_041497455.1 Blastocatellia bacterium
GTCCCTTCGGATTGAACACGTCCCTCACCGCCAGCATTCGCTGCATGTCGTTCTCTGAAAAGATCAGCCGCATCGATTCGATCTTGTCCATCCCGACGCCGTGCTCGCCGGTGATCGACCCGCCGACACCCACGCAGAGTTCCATTATCGCTTTCGAAGCGGCTGCCACTCGGCGTACCTGATCGGGATCTCGTCCGTCGAAGCTGATGTTCGGATGAAGATTGCCGTCGCCCGCGTGAAACACATTCGCGACCGTCAGGTTGTTGCGCCCGGCGATTCGATAAATTTCATCGAGCACCTCCGGCAATCGCGACCGCGGGATCACTGCGTCCTGCACCATCAAGTCGGCTTTGATCCTTCCCATCGCCCCGAACGCCCGCTTGCGAGCCGCCCACAATCGCTCGCGCTCGGCTGCGTCCTTTGCGACTCTGACAGCCCTTGCGTTGTTGCGTTGAGAAATCTCAACCACCCGAGCGACGGTCTCTTCAAGCCCCGCGGCGAGTCCATCCACCTCGATGATCAGCAAGGCGGCTACGTCAGTGGGAAAGCCGCCGGCGAAGATCGAATTCTCGATCGCCTGGATCGTCGCCTGGTCGATCATCTCGAGCGCCGCGGGCAGGATTCCCGCCGCGATGATCTCAGACACGGTTCGGCTCGCATCAGTCACCGTCATGAATTCTGCGAGCAGCGTCTTAACCATTTGAGGCAAACGCGTCAGCTTCAACGTTGCTTTGGTCGCGATCCCGAACGTGCCTTCTGATCCGACGAACACTCCAAGTAGATCATAGCCGGGCGCGTCAACGCCGCCTCCGCCAAGCGTCACGATCTCGCCGGACGGTAAGACGACTTCAACCGCGAGTACGTGATTGACGGTCATCCCGTACTTCAAGCAGTGAGGCCCGCCGGAGTTCTCGGCGACATTGCCTCCAATCGTGCAGGCCATCTGACTCGAAGGATCGGGCGCGTAGTAAAATCCGTGCGCCGCGGTCGCTTGCGAGAGGTGAACGTTGATCACACCCGTTTCGACAACGGCGATACGATTCTCATAGTCGATCTTGAGGATCTTATTGAGCCGCGCCAACTCGAAGATCACGGACCCTTGAAGCGCCAGCGCGCCGCCCGAGAGTCCGGTGCCGGCGCCGCGCGGCGTGAAGGGTATCTGCGCATCCGCAAGGATCTTTACTGCAGCGGCTACTTCTTCAGCGGTGCCCGGAATGACTACGGCAGAAGGAAGGTGCTTATGAAGCGTGAGCGCGTCGGCTTCGTAGACGAACAACTCATCGGGGTCGGTGAGCACGTGCGCGTCGCCGATAGCGTCGATCAATGCGCTCACTACTCGAAGCGGTAGAGCTCGGGATGTCCTCATCTAGGTCGTGCCTGCGCCTGCCCACGCTTTTCAGGCATCCCGACCTCCCTGGGTGTCCAGACGGTCGAGGGAGGGACTCTATATAAATAGGCTTCCTCAACGTAGATCCTGCCCACAGAACTCCGGTTCAATCTCACGTACGAAACCTTCGGTGCTGAATTCATCGCTCGTCGAAGCGGCTTAACCAGAGGGTCGCTCGCGCCTATGACCGCAATGTTTTGAAGATACAAGTCGGCTGGTTGAATCTCAAGAAGGCTGCGCTGCAGTACCACTTGCAACCGCGCGTAGGTGTTCAGCGGACCCTTTTCGTCAACTAAAGGCGTTGCTATCACTAGGCGCCACTCTTCGGACTCTGGATAGTACAGCCACAACGCTGCCTTTACGCGAAAAAGCTCCAGATTTGGTGGCGTATGAAGACGCAAGAGCAGCCGCCATCCCGCGATTAGGTCTGCTTCTATCAGTGACGTTTTAACCATCTCAGCACCCCGTAATGTCTATCGGAAATCGCCTGGATCAGCGCCTCCGCTTTCCTTTGGTCAGTCTGATTGTATCGACTGTGTTCTGACCAATCCTTCACTACGTTCCAATTGGCTTCAAACCTCTTGTCGGCGTTCATCTCCTCGTCGAGCGCAGTCTGGAGGCCAGCGGTTTGCGCAAGTTTGGTCAACGAATGCTGCCAACTATCGAGAGCCCGCTGCTTGTCCGGAAAGTCGTAGCGCTGAGTCTCTTTCGATATACAAGCCTTCAGGGCACATTCAATTGCGTAACCAGCGAGATAGTAAGCCCCTGAGGAGTGGTTGTTCTTCAGCAGCAAATTCGCTTCGCTCAGTCTGATCACCGCTAGAGCTTTGAAATCACTCCTGTTCATCTGCAGACCAATGAGAGGAACATTAATACTTCGGCACGGTCGGATCAACGTCATCCGACCA
>JBGQGO010000851.1:0-2292 GCA_041497455.1 Blastocatellia bacterium
GTATTCAAACAATTCAGATGCGTCGAAGAATCGAGTGACCTCAAGGCCGGCCGTCTCGATCGAATCGGATGCGTGAACGAGGTTAGCTTGAATGCTCATCGCCCAGTCGCCGCGAATGGTCCCCGGCGCGGCTTCACGCGATTTGGTTATTCCGCAAAGACTGCGCGCGGTCTCTACGCAGTCCAACCCCTCGATGCATATCGCGATGACCGGGGTCAACTGCATAAAGCGCCTGATCCCAGCAAAAAAAGGCTTGTCTGCTAGATGGCTGTAGTGCTCGTTCAAGAGCGCGTCGGTAAGCGTCAAGAATTTAATGCCGACCGGCTTCAACCCTTTTTCTTCAAAGCGCGCGATGATCTTGCCTATGAGTCCCCGTTGAATCGCGTCGGGCTTGATTAAGATCAAAGTCCTCTCCATATTGTCTCCTTATCGTCGAATTCAAGAACTGGGAATCATAGCGGAGGCGTTGTCGCGCCGACAAGCAACAGAGACTTTGAGGTCGAGATGGCGAGCAACAACCAACGACGTTCGTCTATAATGACGCGATGAGCGAACGAATCAGCGAAGCAGAATTCCAGCAGCACGCCGAGCACGCGATAGCCGAGTTGGAACGCACATTCGGTGCGCTTGCCGAAGAGCATGACATCGACGTGCAAGTCGAAGGCGGCGTGCTTAGCGTCACCTTCGAAGAAGGCGAACCGGGCAAGTTCATCGTGAGTCCTAACTCGTCTGTGCGCCAGTTGTGGGTTTCAGCGCGCGTGTCGAGTTTCAAGTTCGATTGGTCAGAGCAAACACATGAGTTCGTGTTGGCTGCGACCGGCGAGACTTTGATGCAGGCGATGACGCGGCTGACTCAGGAGCAACTCGGCGACAGTACTCTCGCGCTGTAGTGCACGCTAAGCGGATCAACATACCAACGTGACGCTGAAAAACATCGAGACTCCTTTTGGACTGGACCCAGCAGAAGCCGAACGGATTCTGAAAAACGCCGGCGGGGAGACAGCCCTTGGCAAGCGCGTAGACCGCATCTCTGAGCTTCTCCTTGGCCGTCCGTACGTTGAAGGCTCGCTCGGTGGCGGTCCCGAGTCGCGCGAAGAATTCCGCGTCTCTCTGAATGCGTTTGACTGTGTCACTTTTATCGAAGCAGTGTTGGCTCTGGCGCTCGCTCGGACGATCGATGAGTTTGTCGACGCGATTCGCCGGATTCGCTACGAAGAGGGCGAGATCGATTGGTTTCGTCGCAATCATTACATGGTGGACTGGGCGCGGAACAATGAGGAGTATGGATTCATCACGAACATTACGTCCGGTCCGGACACTGTCGAGAAGACGTGCACGCTCAGCTTGATCGCGGGGCTGCCTGCGAAGACGACGACCTTCCGCTACTTTCCAACGCAAGGCCCCGCGGAAGTCTCCGAGCTAATCGACACAGGCGATCTGATACTCTTTGTTTCGACCAAGGAAACGCTGGATGTGTTTCATACCGGATTGTTGGTTGCGCACGAGGGGCGCTGGCTTCTGCGACATGCGACACGAACCGCAGGCGTAGTGATTGAACAAGAGCTTGTCGAGTTTATGAGCCAAAACGAAATGGCGGGATTCATTCTGTTGAGACCTTTATGCCGACGCTAACCGCAGCACTGATTTACGAAGAAGGAAGCCAGTCGCGTTTGCTGGTAGGGGCGCTTGCTGCGAGCCCCGCTGTGACCCGACTCGTGCTGATCAGCCACCAAGGGGCACATCCGACCAGCCTCTCAACGATTGCTCAGAGTAAGACTCGTACCGTTCAAGGCGATTTCTTGAGCGGGGCTGGCATTAATCAACTGCTCGATGAGAACACGACTGACTATTTATTGGTTTGCCTTCCTGGTGAGCAGGTTGAACTCGGACAGCGGGCGATGGAAAGCCTGGTTTCGGCCGCAGAAGAATCCGGCGCGGGTTTGATCTACTCGGACTTCAGGGATGATGTTGGCAGTCAGACGACTGACCATCCATTGATCGATTATCAGATTGGGAGCATTCGCGATAG
This sequence comes from Blastocatellia bacterium, assembly GCA_041497455.1. Taxonomy (GTDB): domain Bacteria; phylum Acidobacteriota; class Blastocatellia; order UBA7656; family UBA7656; genus Onstottus_A. The sequence continues at coordinate 2,030 of JBGQGO010000851.1, forward strand.
CTTCGACTTTGGAGCGATGATGCTCATTTCGAACCGCTCGGCCGACTTTGCAATCCGCAATCACGGGCGAGTGGATGAACGGTTGCGATGGGCGGGCCTCTATGAGCTGAGACTGAAGCTGTCGACTGATTCGACACTGCTGCGAATTCCGGAACCCCTCTACACGCGCGTTCCAGCGGATCGTCGGGCGAGCGGTGAGCGCCAGTTTGACTATGTCGATCCGCGTCAGCGTGAGTATCAACTCGAGATGGAGCAAGTCGCCA
>JBGQGO010000852.1:0-2291 GCA_041497455.1 Blastocatellia bacterium
CCGAGGGGTGGATTGCGTCTCTTGACCAAGGCATCGACAAAGAGAAGGCCCTCGAAGTTCATACTGGCGCGAACGCCATGCTCATTGAGATGGCGAAAGAGCAAATCGATGCCGCAAATGAAGCGCGTGATCGGGCCATCGATAAAGAGCAACAGCTTTTTGCGCTGAAGACCAAGGGCTTCTTGCTCGATGAAAAGATCAGCCAGTTCGGTATCGCGGATCAGTTCGCGAAGATGCAAAATCAATTTAATGCGTCGAGCGGTTTCAATGTGCTTGGTGGTACTGCGGGCGGTGCTGCACATCTACAACTGATGCAGACCGAGTTCGATCTGCGCACGCAAATTTTGAATATCAGCAAGTCTCAATCTGACATCGACGAAAAAATCTTGGAGCTTGGCGGTCCCAATGGTCCGAATGCCGAGCGTGTCGCCGCATTGGAGCAGACCAAAGATACCTATCGTCAGTTGGGCGATCTCGCGCAAACCTCTTTGAAGAACCTTACTATCGAGGGTACGCTCGCGAAGCAGATGTGGACGGAAGTGGGCAATACCCTCCATAACGATGCCGCTGAAGGCATCAAAGGTCTTATCACTGGCACCATGACCCTCGGTCAGATCGCCACGAAGGTATGGAGCGACATTACCGATAGCGTGATCCAATATCTCTTGAAGCTCGCCGAGGCGAAGGCGATGGAGAGCGCCATGTCCGCGTTGGGCGGCTCTACTGGCGGCTTCAGCATTGGCTCCCTGTTTGGCGCTGCGAATGGTGCCGCCTTCAGGGGCCACATCACGCCGTTCGCCAATGGTGGTATCACTCAGGGTCCGACGATGTTCGGGCTCATGGGTGAGGCTGGCACGGAGGCTGTGATGCCTTTGACGCGGATCGGCGGCAAGCTCGGCGTTCGTTCTGAAGGTGGCGGCGGCAACCATTACCACATCACTGTCCAAGCCATTGACACGCAGACGGGGATGGAGTTCTTGAGTAAGCACATCGACAATATCGATGGGCAAATTGGACAGCGCCAAACGCTGCATCGTGGACGGAGGGCTGCGCTGTGAGCCTAATGACATTCCCTTTCTCGCCTCTTCCAGCCGGCACTAGCCGGATGAAGGATTGGAACTCGGCCGTGCAAGAGTACGATAGTGGTGACAGTCAAGGCTTGTCGCCGTGGATCAAGCCACTCTATCGCTATTCGTTGCCGCTCAACAATTACACCGAGATCAAGCAATCCTCGCTGTGGCATTTTTGGGATTTGGTGAAGGGCGCGACGATCCCGTTTCTTCTGCGCGATCCATATGATTATTCGATCAACTCCGTGTTGGCGGTGCGTAGCGGGATCACGAACGCGGCGACGTTGTTCTTTTACGATGTCAATTCGTACATGGTGCGGCCGGATACGGTCTTCACTGGATCATTGTTCTCTGCGTTGAGCGGATATGTGCGTCTCGGCATCGAATACGGCCTCGATCAAGATAGCGGCATTCTGACCGTCAACACCAAGGCCGTAACAGATGTGTGGGGTGTGCGCTCGATGTTCTATCTCAAGAAGTGTCGCTTCAGCGGCGATCACAATGAAACCTCTCCGCTTTGGAATGTTTTCAACTCCAATCTTTCCGTCAAGGAAATGCCGTAATGCGTGCGATCAATCCCGTCTCTGCGACATCGGCGTTCTGGCTGAAGATGCAGGGCGACAGCAATTTGCTGACGGAACTGATTGATCTTGAATTGCCGGGCGGCACCAACTATCGGTTCACGACCACGAATGCGCCGCTGACTTATACGTTGAGCGCTGCGCCGACTATCTATGTGCCGTTCCCCGGTGCCACACCTACTGGCGTGGAAGAAAGCGCGGACATGGGCGTGTCGATCATCGACTTCCTCATGGTCAACACTTTCAACGATGTGATGTCCATGCTCGATAGCGATGATTTCAAGAGTGCCGTCATCAAGGTCGGCCGCGTCTTCACCGACACTCCCGATCTCGGCCGCATGGAAATCTACTACGGCCAGATGGGCGACTTCGTACATGACCGTCTCACGATCAAGGGACAAGTGCGCAATCAATGGAAGTCGATGGGTGTCCGTTGGCCGTACTATACCTATCAGGACAAATGCAACTGGCGCTTCGGGGGAACGGGCTGCGGGTTCAATACCGCATCGGTCACGGTCGCATTGAACTCAATCCAAGTCGGCTCTTCGACCACGCTCGCCCTGCTTGTCGCTTCGGGTTATCTCGTGCGCTCATACAGCAACGGCCGCTTCGATTTCGGTAAGCTCACGGTGACGGCCGG
>JBGQGO010000853.1:0-2285 GCA_041497455.1 Blastocatellia bacterium
CATCTGAGCGACAGCCGCGAGCGGTCCCGTGTTCACGCCTGAAAGCGCCGCGCGCGCTTCCTCAGGATTGCCAGTGGCTTCGCTGATCGCCGCGCGCGCGAGCGCTGCCGCAGCACCGCTGCGTCCCTGCCGATCAAGCGCTGAAGCAGCCCGCGATGCAAGCGAGCGGTCCGCTCTCACAATCTCGCCGAGGACTTCCGCCGCTTGCGCACGCACTGTGTTTGGCGTCGCTCGTTCCGCGATCAATGCCACTATCTGATCAACAGCGTCACCCGCTCGTCCGGCCGCCGCTGCGACTCGCGCCAGCTCGAGCTTGTTCACGGCATCGTCAGGATTTGCCCGCGCGATCTGTTCTCTAAAATCTATCGCATCGGAGTACCGGCCGGTTCGACCCGCGGTCTCCGCTGCAAGCTGCAACGCTTTCGTGTTGTCAGTCGAACGCTGAACGAGCAGCTTGAGCAAACGCGAGGCTTCCTCGCCTCGGCCGCGCCGCGCTTCGATCTCCGCCAACCCGACGAGGCTCGCGTCATCCGAATACCGAGACCGCACCGTCTTGCTGTATGCGTCGTACAGCAACGAGTCCGCCTCCTTCTCTCTGCCCTCGGCCAGCAAGAGCGCATACGCCCTGGAGCAGCGCTCGTGCAGTCCACTGCTCTGGTCTTCACTGACCTCTGACTTCTGACCTCTGACCTCTGTCTTTTCGAGCCCGCAATAACGCCGCAGCTCCGTGATCGCTTTAGTAGCATCGCGGCCACCGCGAAGCTCTATCAACGCCGACGCGAGCGGTAGCCAATCGTAGCGATCCTCGTAGGTCGAGCCCCCTTCTTCATCGCTCTCAAGCGCAACCTCCTGTTCGGATTGTTCACCCTTGATCGTCGCAAGCAACAGCCGCGCCTCGTCAAACGAGCGGCCGCGAATCAGATAATCGATCAAGCGCTTCCGCCAGGCCGCAAGCTCGCGCGCAGGGTAGATGTACTCGCTCCCGGTGTAGTATCCGTTCTCGTATGCCGGAGTTCCCAACACGCCCGCAGCAAGGTCAGAGATCCGCTGATGCATCGTGCGGTAGATACTTGCGAGTGTGCTCTCCGGAAGCAACTCCTCTTCGATCAGCATTCGCCCGATCACCAAGTCGCCGGGCATGCTGTTTATCGCGTTGTGGAAGAACGTCGCTGCTTCGCTTTGGGTCTTCGGATCACGGCTCGCGCTTCCGGCGATCTCGCGCACCAGCGGCTTGATGGCCTCGATTCGAGCCGACGCCTGCTTATCGCGCAAGGCGCGATTGACGAACGAAACGAGGAAGCTCTCGAGCCGCGGCAACGCCTCGATCAAGAATCCGTTGTCGGCCATCACCTTCAAATAACTCTCTGCATCGGCGATCTTCACGCGGCCGCTCATGATCGAGCCCCACGCGTCGAGCGCGCCTTTGCGATCGCGGTTCGCAAGCGCAACCGCACCGCGCATCACCGCTACGTCCGTATCGCCCGGCCCCAGCTCGCTCGCAAGCGCCACGTGATCGCTCGCGCGCGAGGTGTTTTTCTTGTCGAGATAATAAGCCGCCAACTCCAGGTGAGCGCGCTCGCTTGAAGGATGACCTTCGATCTCGCCGACTATGAACCTGCGGCTGTCGATCTCGCGCCCGACCATCCCCAGCCAATAGCCGTAATTCCGCGACCCCACAAACCAGTCGCTTCCAACCAGCGCGCGGCCTCCCTCGATTCGTCGTCCAAGCATCTGGCCGATGGGCTTGATATCAAGCGCCTCCTTGAAGAACGGTTCGTTCTCGGGCGACGTGTCCTTCAAGAACAATCCGACTTCTCCGCTGCGTTGCCGCACCCACCCCTGAGATTGTTTCGCGTTCTCGATCGCATCAAGCGCCAGCAGCTTCTCGTTTTTCTCGACCAGGAAATTGACCAGTTGAAGTTGATACGCGCTGTAGGTCGAGGCCAACCGCTGAAGCTCGCCGCGCTGACCGGCTGAATGAAGCAGGGTCAGATATCGATCGACCCAATCGGTGTAGTTAGTAGTCAGGTCGCCGCTCGCCGCAGCGTACGCCGCTCGCAGCCACTCGAGTTCGCGACTCTGATCTCCGGTCAAACGGTACTGGGTCGCAATCTGATTCTGGTAATCGAACCGGTTTTTGTAGGGATCGCGTTTGAACTCGCTCGTGAGCACCTCAGCCGCGCGCCCGTACGACCCGTGCCGCTCGTAGAACCCGACCAGCGCGCGCAGCTCGTTGTAGTAAGCCGAGTCTTGCGGCGTAACCGTCGGCGAGTTCTTTGGGCGCG
>JBGQGO010000854.1:0-2281 GCA_041497455.1 Blastocatellia bacterium
CGCATGCCACGCTCGTGGCCGCCGCCGTCCATCATCGGCACGAGCACCACGCGAGGGTTCTTGCGTCGAACATACAAGCCTCCAACGCCCTTCGGTCCGTAGATCTTGTGAGCTGAAAACGACGCGAGGTCGACGTTCAGCGCGTTCACATTGAACGGGATTTTTCCGATGGCCTGAGTTGCGTCAGTGTGAAACAGCACGCCCTTCTCTTTACATACCTTGCCGATCTCAGCGATCGGCTGAATGACTCCGATCTCATTGTTCGCCATCATGATGGTGACGAGGATCGTCTTGTCAGTGATCGCATTCTTGATGTCATCGGGTGTGATCAGTCCGTCGCGTCCTACCGGGAGATACGTAACCTTGAAGCCGCGCTTCTCGAGCTTCTTGCAACTGTCCAGCACTGCCTTATGTTCGGTGACTGCGGTGATGATGTGGTCGCCACGCTCATAATACATCTCGGCGACGCCCTTGATCGCGAGGTTGTCAGACTCAGTCGCGCCGCTGGTGAACACGATCTCCTTCGAGGACGCGCTGATCAAATCAGCTACTTGTTTGCGCGCGTTCTCGACAGCTTCTTCGGCTTCCCACCCAAACTGATGATTGCGGCTTGCTGCGTTTCCGAATACTTCGGTGAAGTAAGGACGCATCGTCTCGAAGACGCGTGGATCACACGGCGTCGTCGCGTGATAGTCCATATAAATTGGGAGCTTCAGCGCCATTCTATTCTCCTCGGAACAAAGTTCGTAGTTCGGCCTTCAGGCGGAAGTTCGTATGTTAGTCTCCGGCGAAGTGTTACGAACTTCCGCCTGAAGGCCGAACTACGAACCTCCCATCTCTAAGCGACCTCAGCCGTTTCCGGCTCGGGTCTTTCAACGGTCATACCTCGATCTGCCAGTATTCGTTTCGACTTCACTCTTAGTCCGTAGACGATCTCGGGCTTCGCCTTGTTCGACAGATCGGCCACAGTAATCGAATCCAAAAAGTTGTCAACGTGCTCGGCCAACTGCTTCCAAATCGCGCCGCTAATGCAACTGCTAGATATCCTGCAATCGTCGACCGATTCTTCTTTGCTAAAGCAGGAGTTTGTGTAAAGCGGAGACTCGACCAGGCGAAGGATTTCGCCAATCGTGATCTCCGACGGATCACGGGCGAGAACGTATCCTCCGTGCGATCCGCGCGAGCTCTTCACTATGCTTCCCTTGCGGAGTTGCTGAAAGAGCTGCTCGAGAAACATCAGCGATATTCCTTCTCGCTGGGAGATGGCCGCCAGAGGCACAGGCGCCCCATCTGAGTGCTGAGCGATGTCCAGCACCGCGCGCACCGAGTATTTCCCTTTTGAAGAAACCTGCATAGCCTTCAAACCAACCACTCGCCACTCAACATTGCGAAGCGGAATTGAGACTTTAGGATACCCGACTGATTAAGTCAAGTTCATTGTTGACTGAAACGGTCAGGTACTTGGCTGCGACACTAACTTGCAAAATGATAAGCCTTACAGCCCCCAACCTGAGCTCCTGCCAATCTTGACTTCGAAGTACAGATTTCCTACTATGTCAATGAACCTCGCAAATCACAGAGAGTTCAAGGGACACACTGGAGACCACTGATGAGTACAGAGATCGACACCATCGCAGCGTTAGTCAACAGCGAGTACAAGTGGGGGTTCGTAACCGAAATCGAGGCCGATACCGTGCCCTGCGGTTTGAACGAGGACACGATCCGGCTGATATCAGCCAAGAAGAATGAACCAGAGTTCATGCTCGAGTGGCGCTTGAGCGCTTATCGACATTGGTTGACGCTCGAGGAATCAGACGCGGAACCGACCTGGGCGAACATCCATTATCCACCGATCGATTACCAGAACATCGTATACTACTCGGCGCCAAAGACTAAAAAGGATGGGCCGAAGAGTTTGGACGAAGTCGATCCAGAATTGCTCAAAACGTATGAGAAGCTAGGCATTCCGCTTCAGGAGCGCGAGATCCTCAGCGGAGTCGCCATCGACGCCGTGTTCGATAGTGTTTCGGTAGCGACCACCTTCAGAGAGAAACTAGGAGAGCTTGGAATAATCTTCTGTTCTTTCTCCGAAGCCGTGCTTGAGCATCCTGACCTGGTCAAGAAGTATCTGGGATCGGTCGTTCCTTACACGGACAACTTCTTCGCCACGCTAAACTCGGCGGTCTTCACCGATGGCTCGTTCTGCTACATACCGAAGGGCGTGCGATGCCCGATGGAGCTGTCTACTTACTTCCGCATCAACGCCAAGAACACAGGCCAG
>JBGQGO010000855.1:0-2281 GCA_041497455.1 Blastocatellia bacterium
AGCGCGATGTCCTGGGCGCTGCCGAAGTTCCCAGTGAGAATCCCGATCACCTCGCCCTTTCGAGTGAGCACCGGCCCTCCGCTGTTGCCGTGATAAGCACGCAAGTTGAGTTGAATAAAGTCGCGCCCTACGCGGCTGACGGTGCCGGTTGAAAGCGACGGATCAGCCGTGCTGTCTTTAGTCCATTGCAACAAGTCCAGCCCAAGAGGATACCCGATAACGACAACTTCGTCGCCTGGATTTGTGTGGCTGATGTCGGGCTCGACGCCGTGAACAAAGCGCTCGCTCGGCGAGCTGATTCTTAGTACCGCGACATCAACGGATTTGTCCGGTCCGAGCGTGTAGACTTCCGCCGGCGCCGCGTCTTCGAGCGTATGATGCGGCAGGATCGCTTCGATCTTTGTTATGCGGCCGGCCGTTCCTGGCGGCGGAGCGTTGTACTCCCAGTCGCGGATCACGTGACGATTTGTGACAATCAATCCGCTTTCCGTCAGGATGAAGCCCGACCCGGTTCGCGCTTCGGCCGTCGTCACCTGGCCGCTCGAATCCAGCAGTTCAAACTCCGTTCGAATGAGGACGACTGCCGGCCTGTTTAGCTCGGCGATTTCCGCGAAGCTCATCGGCTCCGGATCGGCCGCGCGAAGCCTGGAAGACGCGACTATTCCGCCTACGCCGCCCAGCAGCATTGCGGCTGCCAGCGCGGCGATGAGAGTCGCGTTGCTCTTCAAGCTGGCGGCCGCGCGATGACCGGCGGCCTCGTTCTGAACCGCGGCAGCCGAACGAACGCGATCGAGTTCTCGCCGATTCGAGCTGGCGGTTTCAACTTGATCTTCTTCTTCGCGGCGCTCGATACCGAATCGCAACAGCGGACCGCCTGCGCCGAATTCGATCAAGTCGTCGTCCGCCAGTTCGCTGACCACCACGCGGCGGCCGTTGATCATCGTACCGTTGGTCGAGCCCAGATCGCGCAGCAGATACTGATCGCCGCGCTGGATAACTTCGGCGTGATGTGACGAAACTCGCCGCGCGCTGTCGCCTAAACAGAGCATGTTGTCAGGCGCGCGCCCGACCGGGATTCTGTCGGCGTCGAACTTTGTGCGTTCTCCCTTTTGGGGACCTATGAGGTAGGTGAAAGTGGCACGCATGATCTGACGATAGCTTAATCTATAGCATCGTATTTGGGCGCACAAGTTTCTGGATTTAACTGGTGAGTGAATCGATCCGTTCGTCAATCAGGCCAATCCCGGCGCCGTTCTCGTAGGCTGGCTTCAAATGCATCAAGAACTCGCGATTGCCTTCTGCTCCGAGAATAGGGGACTCAATCAGACCAACCGGACGAAAGCCAAACCCAAGCGCCGCGTCATTGATCTCATGCAGCACACGTCTGTGCTTTGCAGGATCAGTCACTATGCCGCCGCGGCCGACTTCGCCCCTGCCGACTTCAAACTGAGGCTTGATCAACGCAATGCAATCGGCAGTATCCGTGAGACAAGGCCGGACTGCGGGAAGGATCTTGGTCAGAGAGATAAACGAAACATCGATCGTCGCGAGGTCGAAACGAACAGGGAACTGCCCGGGATTCAAGTTGCGCGCGTTTACGCCTTCGAGCACGACCACGCGCGGGTCCTGACGCAAGCGCCACACGAGTTGATTGTGGCCCACGTCAATCGCCCATACGCGCGCGGCTCCGTGTTGAAGCAAGCAGTCTGTGAAACCGCCGGTCGAGGCTCCGGCGTCGAGGCAGTTCTTTCCACTTGGATCGATGTTGAATTCGGGTAGCGCCGCTTCAAGCTTCAAGCCGCCGCGCCCGGCGTAGCGAAGAGTCTCGCCTTTGATTCGAATCTCGGCATTGGGATCGATCAACTGACCAGGCTTATCGACGCGTTGTTCTCGCACCAGCACCTGCCCTGCGAGGATCAATGCCTGCGCTCTAGTTCGGCTTTCGGCGAGCCCGCGCTCGACCATCAGCTTGTCGATTCGTTCTTTAGCCATCGCGTTTCGTGCTCAACGAAAGATTACCCGACGCTCAAACAATCCCGCTACAGTCGCCGTATAAGTCCTGGGATCAGACAGGCGCAAGCTCATCCCGGCAATGTATCGCAGGTGCGGAACTTTGTTGCAGAATGAGCACGGCGTATAATCGGCAACGTTCAGAGTTCAAGCTTCAGCTTGCGATGTTCAGAGTTCAAGCTTCAGCTTGCGATGTTCAGAGTTCAAGCTTCAGCTTGCGATGTTCAGAGTTCAAGCTTCAGCTTGCGATGTTCAGAGTTCAAGCTTCAGC
>JBGQGO010000856.1:0-2274 GCA_041497455.1 Blastocatellia bacterium
CCACCCAGGGGCCGTTAAATAACGAGGTGCCTCAAATCCAGAAACGGAGAATTTCAACTTTTTCGCGTTACGGCAGCTTCTCGCGGGCGTCCTCTGCCCAGATGGAGACCGGGAGGTTAGCCGCGAACGCGCGATATTTGGCAGTTTTGGAAGCCCGGAGGGCGACTTCCTTTAACTAACGAGGAGAGAATAAGTCCTTTATAATGTGTGGCTCCCGATTATGATTCGAACTCTGATTTACATTAGCCCAAGTTCGTCACGAAGCCGTCGATTTCGGTTTTTTTGAGCCTGCAGATAGGAGCAAGTTGCGCGGCTGCAATGGCGGTCGTGAAAGAACGCGATGTAGTGTAGACCTACCCTCTTGCAGGCGGACTTGCCTCATGACACGATCAGCACAGAATGTTTTTGCGACCGAACCATCGCAGCAAGGACGGCAAGGATCACACGTATTGGTCGCTGGTGGAAACGGTGCGCACGGCGGATGGCCCGCGTCAGAAGACAGTGTGCTATCTGGGCGAGCTGAACAGTTCGGCGCAGGCGCGCTGGCTGAGATCCGTCGAGGTTTTTAACGATCAGGGCGAAGCGCGGCAACTGAAACTGTTTCCCTCGCACCTTGCGCCGGCGGAGGACGATCCGCACGTAGCGCGTGTGCTGCTCAATAAAGTGCGACTGGAAAGGACGCGCACGTTCGGCTCTTGCTTTCTGGGGCTGGAACTATGGAAGCGGCTCGAACTGGATCGATTCTTCGAGCAGAGCATCGATCACGAACCGGCCGACGTGCCCTGGTCGCGCGTGGCGGCTGTGCTGGCGATCAACCGGCTGTGCGCGCCGGGCAGCGAACTGGCCATCGAGCAGCGCTGGTATCCATCCACGGCGCTGGACGATCTGCTGCAAATCGAAGAAGGCAAGATCAACGATACGCGCCTGTACCGCTGTCTGGACCGCATTCTGCCGCACAAGACCAAGCTGGAGCGGCATCTGAAGGAGCGTTACGGCGCGCTGTTCGGAGCCGAGTTCGACGTGCTGCTCTACGACCTGACCAGCACCTACGTCGAGGGCGCGGCGGAAAAGAATCCGATGGTGCGCCGCGGCTATTCGCGGGATCACAGGCCCGACTGCGAGCAACTGGTGATCGCGCTGATCGTGAACAACGAAGGTTTCCCGTTCAGCTACGAAACCTTCGACGGCAACCGCACCGACGTGTCGACCATGGAGACGATCCTGCGCATGGTGGAGCGCAAGTATGGCAAGGCGCGCAGGATCTGGGTGTTCGATCGCGGCATCGTGAGCGAGGAGAATCTCGAGGCGATCCGCAAACGCGATGGGCAATATCTGACGGGCACGCCGCGCAGCCAGATGAAACGGTTTGCAGCGGAACTGCTGCAAGAGGACTGGACCCGGGTGCGGCCCGAAGTGGAAGTGAAGAAGATCGCCATTCCGCAGGGCGAGGAGACTTACATTCTGTGCCGCACCTCGGGCCGCAAGGAAAAAGAGAAGGCGATCCGGAATCGTTTTTCCAACAGCATGGAAGCCGCCCTGAAAGGTCTGGAGAATGCCATCGCCACGGGGCGGCTGAAGGACCGCAACAAGATGGAGCGGCGGCTGGGAAAGATTCAGGCCCGGCATCCGCAGGTCAACGACCTGTATGACCTGGATCTGCGGGACACGGCCGAAGGCGTCCGCTTGTTCTGGCAGATCCGAGAAGATCGCAAGAACTGGCGCGAATCCCGCGAGGGCGCTTATCTGCTGCGCACCAATCTCAAGGCGGATACGGCGGAAGAGATGTGGTCGAAGTACATGCAGTTGACCGAGGCCGAAGCGTCCTTCCGGGCGCTGAAGAGCGAGCTCTCCATTCGGCCGCTGTTTCATCAACTGGAGCCGCGCGTCAAGGCTCACGTCATGGTGGCGTTTCTCGGCTACGCGCTGTGGGTCACGCTCAAACACCTGCTGAAGAGGCGCCCGGTGACGGTCTCCAAACCGTCGGCCAGCGGAGTCGATGATGCTCAGCCCATGTCGCCCATGCGAGCGATCGCTCTCCTTTCCACTCTGCAAAGCGCCGATATCGTTTTGCCCACCACCGACGGTCGTGAGATCAGGCTGCGCCGCATCACCGAACCGACGGCGGAGCAGAAATCTTTGCTCCGTCAACTCGGCATCAGCCTGCCATCTCATCTTCAATCCAATCGCGAATGTAGTGTAGACTCGGCCATCGCCTAAACTGATTCTGAATGGCTTAGCTGTGTCTCGGCCGGTTTCGTGACGAACTTGGGCTAG
>JBGQGO010000857.1:0-2274 GCA_041497455.1 Blastocatellia bacterium
GAGCATGAAGACTTCGATTTCGACTTCATCGCGAACAGCGTTTGTGATTCTCTCAATCTCCAAAATCGTCAGGCTTCGAGGCAGAATGATTCTGCTTGGCCCGAACTGAAGAAGAAACCGAATGGCTTCGGTGTTCAGCGTCGCCGCAACCGAGCTGACGTGCAGCGCCGCATTCAACTTCGCCTGCGAAAGCTGCATCAGCAGATTGATGTCCGTCACGATCAACGCATCGACGCCGGCTTCGCCATCGAGTCTCCGCGCCAGCTCCATCACCCAGGACATCTGTTCCGCGGTGTAGTACGGAGCGTTGAGCGTAAGAAAAACCGGAATGCCCAGGCGATGCGCGCCGTCCACAAGCTGTTTCAACTCCGGCAGCGTTTCGAGGCTGCCGCCTTTCGGACTCCGGCGGTTCAACCAGACGGCTCCGGTGTAGCGGTCGAGCCACTCGCGCGGAACGACGCCGCAGTAGAGCTCCTCGGCGCCGCTCGTGGCGAGCATCTCCAATTCATCGTAAGAGCTGATTGGGGCCAGAACTTTCATGACTTCACGCTGGGCTTCAAGCGCGCTCCCACGTCATCGGCAATCGAGGTTGGAAAACCATGCGATCGATCAAACCCGAACGAGACTGCTCGAACAGGCCGCGCAACATCGCTTCGGTGTGAACGTAGAAATAACTGTTGCCCTTCAGATAGAACTTTTGATCGCGATTCCCGAACGGTGTGTTCGTGTAAGTGTATTCGAGCAGATGAGTCTGACACTCGTGATGACACGGCGCTCCGGGCTGGAACTTATCGCGTTTGTCGTAGTGAATCCCCGCGGCCATGCAGATGCGACTGGTGCTGATGAACCCGAACGGCACGTACGCGCTCGCTTTCACGCCGTTTTCCGCGAAGCTCAGATCGACGCCTTGCGGCAGATTGTCGAGTTCCACCGATTCGACTCCTAAGCCAGACAAGAATCCCGTATAGCTTGTGCAGTCCAGATTCGAGCGGCGCAGCGATACAAGCGCCGGCGCGGGCGCGTCGCTTGCCGCATAAACGCCCGTCACGCGCGGGTCACGCAAAGACTTGTTCATCAAGCGCCCTTGTACTGGCTTCAACAGCGGAAACTCGCGCCGAAGCAGATTCAGCACACCCCAATCGTTAAACACTACCTCGCTCGCGCCGTTCTCGCTGAGCATCTCGAACAGAGGTTTCAGCAACTCTATCCCGGCGTCGCTTACATAGGGCGTCAGCAAAGTGAGGCTCATTTCGCGCTCACTCGCGGCGGTCAGCACCGCTTCGAGTTGCTGAGGTGAGGGGATCAAGCGCTCGCAGAACTCGTTTCCGTATGCGCAGCGTGCGAAGCTAACCGCGCCGAAGTACTCGTCGATCAGCCGCCAGGTCAGCTCGACGACAGGCGCGAGCTTCGACCCGGTATCGAAGCACGCGGTCTCAAGCGCGCTCAGGCCGCTTCTGACTTCGGCTGCGTTGCTGACGTGTATGCTCCAGTCCATTAGTTTGTGCCGACCTGTACGGGCGTCCCTCCGTGGGCGCCCCTCAGTTGTGAGAGGTTCTTAGGAGGAAGGAGGGGCGCCCCCACGGAGGCACGCCCGTACAGGTTCATAACCTTGAGCGTGGCTGCCCTCTAAGATTGAGGACGAAGAACCAGCAATTGCGTGATCGCGTCGCCGTCGAGCGTGATGGTCTTCTCCAGCTTCAACGTATCGGCGTCGTAAATCTCGATCGTCGGACCCGCGCCGTAGATGTAGAGCTTGCGCCCGTCGCCGCTCACTGCGAAATTAAATCGCGCACGGCTCTCGAACTCGACCTTCTTGATCACCTTTCGGGCGGTGACGTCGAACACCCAAAATTCAGTCCGCCGGTTTCCACCCTGCCCGCTGAAAGTAACCGTGTAGCCCTTCTTCCGATCCGGCGTCAGATAGAACCTATTCATAGGCGCTGCAGGACCTATCGGTGTGAAGTCCACATTCTTTGTTAACAGGTTTATCCTGGCGATGCCGAATATCGAGCGGCGCACGACCGAATCGGTGGCGTTGAACACCGATGTGACGTAGCCCGGTTCCTCGTTGGGATCTTCGTCACCCCGCACGTTTATCGGGAAGAGGCCCGGGTAAAGCGGTTTTGAAAGCTCGATCTTGTCGACTTGCTTGAAAGTGCTGAGGTCGAAAATCAGAATATCTTCCTTGAACACGTACAACAGCTTTCCATCGGGCGAGACTTTGTATCCGGAAAAGAACCCGAAGCCCTGGTCGAACTCCTTTGGGAAATCGAA
>JBGQGO010000858.1:0-2273 GCA_041497455.1 Blastocatellia bacterium
ACCTGCTCGAGTTCGGAATCCCTGAAGCGATGTGGCATCTTCGAGTGAAAGATTTCCCGGCTATTGTCACGATGGACGCGCACGGCAACTCACTGCACGCGGACGTGGAGAAGGCTTCGGCGGTGATGCTCGAGAAGCTAGCCGAACCCGTGTTTTGATTGCAGCGTCAGCAATGGTATTCTCTCGCGCTGGAGCATCAGCAAAAGATCAAGGGGGAGCCAGCGGTTGGTAATAGGGCAAAACGGGACGACAAGAACCGGCAGCATCAAAGTGCTCTTCCTCGGGCAGTGTCTTCAGTACGGATACGCGAACGTGAGCAAGTCCGCGACGTACGCAGACCTCGCCGCCTCAATGCTCCGCGTGCGCTTCCCCGGTCTGCGTTTCGAATTCGACTTTAAGTACCTTTACCACCCAAGCGGATTGAAGACCATCCTTAAGCACAGGTTGCTCCTGTCTCGCCCTGACGTTGCTCTCATAAATCTGCCGGCGATGTATGCCGCTACAGCCTGGCGGGTGAACCTCGTATACGAGATGGCGCCCGAACTCGTGGATACAGCCCGGTCGTTCATGCAGAAGATTGAAGCAAAAATAAAAGGAAGCAGCGGGCCGCAGCAAGCGACGATGCTCGATAAGGCATTTGCCATCCGCCGGCCCATCTCTATTGACGAGTACGAGAGCCTGGTCCAGGAAGCAGTGGAGAACTGCAAGCGCGCAAGCTCGTGCCGAATAGTGCTGATGGGCCCTGGACGCTTTAACGAAGACACGAGTGAAGACTACGCGGTGCACTCACCGGAGTTGTGGGCTTCGGTCAATCAGATGGTGTTGCGAGTTGGCGAACGTTTAGACGTGCCAGTGATCAATGCCCAGGAAGCGCTGGCGGAGTACGGCGGCGAAGTGTTCACGCCTAACAATCACCGATGGAGCGAGTATGGTCACGAGGTTATCGCTCGCGAAGTCGAGTCGGCACTTGCTTCTCAAGTGACTGAGTTGAGCCGCAATTAGATCCGACATGCCTGACTCTCAGAACGCAACCACGCACAGCCGGTTCGTAGAAGAACTGTTTGCGATTCAGCGCGAGCATTCGTTTCGCGACCCGATGTTTGACGCTGTGCGAAGCGGTTCGATGAGCCGCGCGGGAGTCCGGCTGTGGACGCTGCAAGCTTCGCTTGTTGTTCGTCAGTTTACACGCTTCATAAGCGCGATCCACGCGAACTGTCCGCATCGGGACGCGCAGCAGCTTCTAGCAGAGAACCTCTGGGAGGAGCACGGTCAGGGCGTCCACAGCCGCGACCATTATTCGCTGATACGAAAGATGGCGCTCAGCCTCGGCGCCACCGGCCGGGATCTCGACGACGCGCGGCCTCTGAAAGAGACGGACGAGTACATCGCTCACTGCTTGAAGGTGACGCGCGAGCTTTCATTCGGCGAGTCGATGACCGCCATCGCCCTCGGCATCGAAATCTTCATGCCTGTCTTCTTCGGCTCCCTCGGCGAGAGCCTGTGTTCGAAGTATGGGCTGACCCGGGATGACGTCGATTACCTGCTGGTGCACGTTGCCGAGGATGAGGCACACTCGCGGCGAGCGCTCGCGCTGCTCGAGTCATATGCCGATACGACGGAGCTTCAGGAGAAAGCTAAGCGGGCGTTACGCGAGATGCTTCTAGTAAAGCGACGGTTCGCGCTGGCTGTTTACAACCATGCTAAGGAGGAAACAGAATGACTCGGGGATGTCTCGTGATTTTATCTCTCTGCCTGATAGCCATCGTTGGCAACACCGCCGCCGCTCAGACGCCCGACGCAGTCACCACGCGCGAGATGAGCGATATCAACTGGATGGAGTTCAAGGAAGTTGTTCCATCGAAGATCAACACGGTCATTCTTCCAACCGGCACGCTTGAGCCGCACGGCGTTATCAACAACGGGGCGGACATTACCGCGCCTGTAGCCCTCGCTCGAAAGATCGCGCGCGAAGTGAATGCGATGATCGCGCCGATCATTCCTTACGGCATCACCGGCAGCATGGACGCTTATCCCGGTGCGTTCTCGATCTCCGAAGCCGCTTATCGAGCCTACGCGCGGGACGTTATGGCAGGGCTGGCGAAGAACGGCTTTCGCAACATCATCGTGATCAACGGGCATGGGGGACCACAGACGGCCGTGCTGAATCAGCTTGCCACCGAGATAGGCCAGGAGAAGCGCGTGCGAACGCTGGTGATCAACTGGTGGAGCTATGCTTCGGATGTGACGCTTTCGGTGTTCGGCGAAGACGGCGG
>JBGQGO010000859.1:0-2268 GCA_041497455.1 Blastocatellia bacterium
GCGACTCGCTTTCGACGATGCACGGGCCGGCGATCAGGAACAGTTCCCCGCCGCCAACCTCGACGCTTCCGACTTTGAAGGGTTTGACCGCGACCGGCATAAATGAAGCGTTATTCTACACGGCGCTGGTTGGAATTTGAAAGAGAGAGCGCAACGCCCTTGACCTTGCAGATCGGTTATGGACTTCAGCGAGAAACTCATGATCCGGGCAACAATCAGGAAGCTGGACCAACACCTTGTCCTCTCAGTTACGAGAGGGTTCAGAGCCGTGTTATAGTCATCATCGAGACGGGCTATATGTACGACGAGCTAGAACAAAAAATGCGAGAGATAATTTGGAGGAGATGGACGTCAGGCGAATATCCAACACTTGATGACCTCCATCCGAACATATACACCGGTGAGATTTATGATGAGCTCATTGAATCAGGTGTAAGTGTTCCCAAGGGCGTGATGGAACAAATACTAAAGTTCTGGATGGCACAAGGCTATATAAGAACAAAAGCAATAGGGGGTGGCCCCGACGAGAAACAATGTCATGGAAGTATGAAAATCGTCGCGGTATATGAATCCCTGGGAGTGTCCTGATTTGAATTGGGACGCGCTACGCAGTCCATAAACATCGACACTATCCTCGCCGGTTCCGCTATCAAGCAGGTCATCATTGATGATCTCAAGCAAGCTCCGCCAGCGCGGCCCATCGATCAACGTCTTTCTCCAACTCTTGATTGAGCGACTGAAGCTCGGTGTAAGCCGCCTCAACCGCCACGAAGTCGCTCGACGAGGACGCCAACACGCGTTCAAGCTCAGCTCTTCTCGCTTCCGCAACGTCGATTCTCTTTTCCAATTCTTCAAACTCGCGCCGCTCCTTGTTTGAGAGCTTGCGCGCCCCGGCGGATGTTCCGGCCGAGGGCGCGGGCCTTGTGACGCTAGCTTCTACCTCGATAGTTTCAACCGTCTGTAGCTGGCGAGCTTCGAGAAAGGCGCTGTAGTTGCCGGGATGCTCCTTGATTCGTCCGTTTCCTTCGAAGCGAAAAATGCTTTCCACGGTGCGATCGAGGAAATAGCGGTCGTGGCTGACTACAACCAGGCATCCTGCGAAACAGTCGAGATATTCTTCAAGCCGCACCAGCGTCTGAATGTCGAGATCATTCGTCGGCTCGTCCAGCATCAAAAGGTTCGGAGCGCCCATCAACACTCTAAGCAAGTACAGACGCCGCTGCTCGCCCCCCGACAGGCGCGAGATCAGATCGTATTGCATCGCCGGCGGAAAGAGGAACTTCTCCAGCATCTGGCTCGCGGTGATCTCCTGCCCATCGGCTGTCTCGATTCTCTCAGCGCCTTCGCGGATGTAGTCAATCACCAGCCCGGAGCCGTTCAACTCGCGGTTCTCTTGATCGTAGTAGCCGATGACAATCGTCTGCCCTCTATCGATGCGGCCCGCATCCGGCTCGACGCGCCCGGCGATTATGTCGAGCAGAGTTGTCTTTCCGGAACCGCTTGGGCCAATGACACCAATGCGATCATTACGCTTCAGGGTGTAGCTGAACCCTTCGATCAGCTTCTGGTCGTCATAGGATTTTGATATGCCATCGAGTTCGAGGATCTTCTTGCCCATCCGGCTGAAACCAATCGAGATGTCCAGTTCGGGTTTGGTTGCTCTTGCAGGTTGTTTCTGCAAGTCCTCGGCGCGTTGGACGCGAGCCTTTTGCTTTGTTGAGCGTGCCTTTGCGCCGCGCCTGAGCCATGCGAGTTCGCGCCTAAGCAACGCTTCCTGCTTCTCACCGGCGGCCGCGTCCTGAGCTTCCTGCTCCTCTTTCTTTTCGAGGTAGTAGGCGTAGGCGCCGGCAAAACTCTGCACGCGGCCTCGATCTATTTCGAGTATGCGATTGGTAACACGATCGAGAAAGTAGCGGTCGTGAGTGACCAGAAGAAGCGCGCCTGCATACCGCGCAAGATATGTCTCAAACCACGCAATCGTATCGGCGTCCAGGTGATTAGTAGGCTCGTCCAGGATCAACAGGTCAGGGCGCGAGACCAGCGCGTGAGCGAGCGCGACCCGCTTACGTTCGCCGCCAGAAAGCGTGCCCATCCGCGCCCCAGTATCGCTGATGCCGAGTTGACTCAGAACGGTCTGAGCGTTTGTTTCCAGGTTCCATGCGCCTGCCGCTTCGAGTTGATGCGCCAGCGTTGCAACCCGATCGAGTATTCGTTCATCACCCGGCCGCAGGGATAAATCGTGGCAGGCCATTTCGTAATCTCTCAGCA
>JBGQGO010000860.1:0-2262 GCA_041497455.1 Blastocatellia bacterium
CGCGACGACGCTCTGGGCGAAGCGATGCTCGAGGTCAATTTCCTCGGGCAGATTTTGCGCGAGCAGCGGCTTGGCGCGTTGGAAGCCACCGCGCTGCTAAGAACTGTGATGGCCGAGATCGAGGTTGCGATCTTCGCATTCGATGGCGATCAAAAGCTCAGGCTGGTTAATCGCGCTGGTGAGCGGCTGCTGGCTCAACCGGCCGAGAGGCTGATGGGAAAGAGCGCCGCTGATCTCAGCCTTGCCGATTGCCTCGGCGGCGAAAGCCCCAGCACGCTTCAGATGTCATTCCCGGGTGGAGCCGGCCGGTGGGAGGTACATCGCAGCACCTTCCGTGAGCGAGGCGCGCCGCATCAGTTGCTGGTGCTGTCCGATCTGAGCCGCGCGCTTCGCGAAGAGGAGCGTCAGGCGTGGCAGCGGCTGGTTCGAGTGCTCGGCCACGAGCTTAACAACTCGCTTGCTCCAATCAAATCAATCGCCGGCAGCCTCGAAAGCCTGGTTGGCCGCGAGACCCAGCCCGCCGACTGGAAGGAAGACATGCGGCGCGGGCTTGGAGTGATTGCTGCGAGAGCCGCTTCGCTGAATCGGTTCATGGAAGCGTACTCGAGACTCGCGCGGCTTCCGTTGCCGAGACTACAACCTCTGAGTATCGCCGCGCTCGTCAAGCGAGTCGTCAGCCTCGAGACTCGAATGAACGTCGAGCTGGCCGCAGGTCCGGAGATAACGATCCGCGCGGACGGCGATCAACTCGAGCAGCTATTGATCAACCTCGTGCGCAACGCCGTGGACGCCTCGATCGAGACCGGAGGCCGCGTCAGAGTCGGATGGCGGCGGACCATCGGACGCATTGAAGTGTGGGTCGAAGATGAAGGACCCGGCCTCTCGAATACAAGCAATCTGTTCGTACCCTTTTTCACCACCAAGCCCGGAGGATCAGGAATCGGCCTGGTATTGAGCCGCCAGATCGCCGAAGCGCACGGCGGGACGCTGACCCTCGAAAACAGGCGAAACGGACACGGCTGTGAAGCCCGCCTTCGGCTTCCGATTTAACTGCTATGATCCTCGCCATAGTAGATTCGATTAACGGCGTCCCTGTCCGCCTGACCGAAGAAAGATGGGACCACATCCTCTATGGAGAAGGTAGTTGGAAGAAACCTAAAAAGAATCGCCAGCCCAAGCGGCAGTGACCTCCTCGGCTTGGCTCGCGAGCGAGTCGTCTTGCCCGATGTTGATATCGAGCTTGATTATCAGGATGACGTCGACACGCTGATTATTAGATTCAAGAAACCGGTTAGTGAACGGCTGCTTGAATGCCTGGACGATGAAACAGGAGTGTTGCCGATTTACAACCCCTCACTGACACAGCTCATTGGCATTGAGATACTAGATATCTGCGGTCAATTGCAATATGCCGAGCCGAAGTAAGCCACCATCTCGATTGTATATATCCGACTTGTAATTGTCAGATTCACCACGGTAGATCAGCTTGGAAGGAGCAAGCCGATGGTTACAAGAGAAAAGCTCGTCGAGGAAATCGAGAAAATACCTGACGAGCATCTGGAAGAACTTTACAGGATGATTAAGAGCCTTGAGGTGAACGGAACGGACGCCGAATCTGGTGAAAGCGTAATGGCAAGATTGCGCAAGATTAGGATCTCGGCATCACCAGATTTCTCGATCAAGGCGAACCGGCAAACTCAAGCCGACTCCTGATGATAAGAAACGCTCGACTACAAGCGCCATCGATTTCAAGCAGGCGGGCTTCACGATCTTGAATGAGCGAACATAATCCTCCGGGCTCCAGTCTGACCTCTGATCTCTGACTTCTGACCTATGCATCCTGTATCATTCAACCTCTATGAGAGTCTTCGCAATCGGCGACCTGCACCTCGCTGGCGGCACCGGCAAAACCATGGACCGTTTCGGCGAGCACTGGCGCGACCACGATCGAAAGATATTCGAGGCGTGGGAGCGGACGGTCTGCAACGACGACCTGGTGTTGATAGCCGGAGACACAAGCTGGGCGATGCGTCTGGAAGAAGCTCTGCCTGACCTCGAGCGCATCGGACATATGCCAGGGCTCAAGCTGCTGGTGAAAGGCAATCACGACTATTGGTGGGAATCACGGTCGAAGATGAGCCGCGTGCTGCACCCATCGATCAGGATCCTCCAGGCCAGCTCGATCATCGTGAATCGTATTGCTGTAGTGGGCACGCGTGGGTGGGTTTGTCCAAACGACTCGCACTTCAAAGAGGGAGATGC
>JBGQGO010000861.1:0-2252 GCA_041497455.1 Blastocatellia bacterium
AAGTCATCGAAGTCCTCGACGAGCTTGTAATAATCCTCTTGAAGTCTGGTTGAATCGTTTGGCCCGTTTCCGAGTCGAGCTGGGACCTGGAACTCATATTCGGTGCGTACGTGCTGAAAGGTCGCCGCGTCGAAGAACAACGCCACCTTCAAGCTCGTCGATCCCTTCTCCGGGCGATAGCTCACTTCATGTAGCTGCCGGCCATCGATCTTTTTCAAGCCCTTGTAGTCCAACCGCGGTTTTAGTTGATCGAGCCTGAGCATCGCCCACCCGGTCGAAAGGCTCCCTCCGAGCAGGCCGTCTCTGAGCGGCAGGCTCTGTTGTTCGAGGTACAGGCTCAACGGCGAACGCCGCCCACTTGGCAGATGGCCCGTTAGGACTTTTGAACCGTCAAAGGCGAGCTGCTCCCCAGTATATTGAGGAGAAGCGAACCTCATGCTGTACCGCAGCTTCACGCCCGATGAAGCCACCGCCGCTTGCCCATCGATGTTGCTCGCCGTGCCGACGCGGCTCACGAGCTTTACCGTTCCGCTGACGACGCGGTTCTTCGCAAAGCCGCGAGCTTGCGCGCTGCCAATCGAGTCGAGGTGATGCGCGATCAGCTCCTCAATTGTGAGCTTCTTGTCTTGGGCGAAAACCGGCGCGCAGAGTATGATCGACGCGCTGGCCGCGACGGCGCGCGAACTAAGCTGCTTGATTAACCGACCCATTTCGTTTGCTCCTACGGTACACGGAACCTATCCGACTATGGCTTGGCGATTCGGGTGCGCTCTTTTCTATTCTGTAGCGGTCGATTTGTCAAACGTTCCGGAAGATCTCGGTCGCTACTTTAGCGGGCGTACCCCGACGTAGATTCGATCACAAGCCCCGGTTACCAGCCTCTCAGGCGTTGCGTGTAGTCGAACCATCGGATATATTCTTGTGGTATTCGAGTGGCGGCTTGCTGATAGTTCTTAAGCTCGCACGTTTCCTTCTTATGACTACGGACAAAGTGGTGGCGACCAATCGAGAGGCCTACCATAACTTCCATATACTCGAGACTCACGAATGCGGCGTCGCCCTGACCGGCACAGAAGTAAAATCGGCGCGCGAGGGGCGCTGCAACCTAAAAGACGGCTACGCGCAGATACGCCAGCAGGAGGCGTGGCTGATGAATGTGCACATCAGCCCATACAGTCACGGCAATCGCGAGAACCACGAGCCGACGCGCGCGCGAAAGCTGCTGCTGCACCGGTCTGAAATCGATAAGCTCGCAGGCAAGGTTCAGGAAAAAGGTCTGACGCTCGTTCCAACTAAGATGTACTTGAAGAATGGGCGCATCAAGATCGAGCTTGCCGTCGCCAAGGGAAAGAAGCTTTATGACAAGCGCGAGACTGAAAAAAAGCGCGAAGCCGACCGCGAAGCGCGCGCAATGATCAAAGAAAGGAGCCGGTAATTAAAAGATGGAAGTAAGAGCAGAGTTCGCGAAGTTCTACGACGTCGAAGCTGACGCGCTGGTTGTGACCATCTACGAAGGCGAGAAAGCAGACGAGGGCGCGCTCAAAGAGTTGGACGAACGCACCGGCGGAATCGTCAATGAGATGCTCGGAACCGATGAGATGCGCGGCAAACAGGGCGATATCGTCTACGTTCATCGTCCCGGAAATCTCCGCGCCGGGCGACTGCTGCTGGTGGGGGGGGGTAAGCGCGAAGAGTTCTCGCTGGACACGATTCGCAAAGTGACCGGCTCAGCCGCCAGATTCCTTCGCGGCAAGGGCGCGCGATCGATGGCGGTGCTTCGCCGCTCCCAGCTCGATATCGGAAACAGTGCTCAAGCCGCGGTCGAAGGCGTGCTCCTGGGTTTGTTCGAGCCTGACATGTACAAGACCGAGAACAAGGAGGAGCGCAGAATCGATGAGCTGGTTCTTGTCGCCGCAGCGGCCGGCTCGGAGGACGAGCTTGCGAGAGGCGTCGAGCGCGGACGCATCATCGGTGAAGCCGTCAACCTGGCTCGCGAGCTTTCAAACGAGCCAAGCTCGACGCTGACGCCTTCGGAGCTTGCGGAGCGGGCGAAAGAAACGGCGAGCAAGTTTGGGCTCGACATCGACGTGCTCGACGAGGCGCGGATGAAAGAGCTCGGCATGGGGGCTCTGCTTGGAGTCGCGCGCGGGTCAGACGAGCCGGCCAAACTGATCGTGCTTCGCTACACGGGTGACGAAGCGGACACCGACGTGCTTGCGATCGTAGGAAAGGGAATAACCTTCGACTCAGGG
>JBGQGO010000862.1:0-2250 GCA_041497455.1 Blastocatellia bacterium
ACCACGAGCGTGAACTGAGTGACTTCAGGGATTTGTCAAAAGATGATTCGCGGTTCTTCTTCGCCGCCTGTCGTTGCGGCTTTGCGTTAAGCCTTCGGTGCTTCAGAGACGACCTTCTGCTTGTGCTCGTCGAAGTACAACACTCGGCCTTCGCGGTACGATTGCACGCTCATGCCGATGGTGACCATCGCCTTGTAAGCAGTCAGCGCGTCGAGCACGGGCTTCTCGCGCGTGCGCACGCATCGCAGGAAGTTTTCCATGTGTGACTCGCGAGGCTCGCAGTTGAGCTTCACTTCGGCCGCGCCGTACTTGTCTTGAAACTGCTGCTTCGCGATCCGCGAAGGCGTGACGGTTATGGAGTCGACTTTGCCTTCGAACTGTCCGTTGGGGACCATCATGATCGTTCCTTCGTGGCCGCGTATCAGCCCGGGGATGTGCGTCTCGTTAGCCATCGACGAACTGAGCACCAGCGAGTGACCTTGCGCGTAGTCGGCCATCAGATGGAACGTGTCCGGAACC
Organism: Blastocatellia bacterium; assembly: GCA_041497455.1. GTDB lineage: Bacteria > Acidobacteriota > Blastocatellia > UBA7656 > UBA7656 > Onstottus_A. The sequence continues at coordinate 520 of JBGQGO010000862.1, forward strand.
TCACGCTCGTCTTTGAAGATGTATGTGCCGCCGCTGGCCATCACGCGATACGGGAACTGAGGCTCGCCCCAACAAATGTTCAGCGGCGCCATCACGTGATAGAAGAGATCGGTCGCGATGCCGCCCGAGTAGTCCCAGTACTTGCGGAAGCGGAAGAACCGGTCGCCGTCGTATTTGCGTTTCGGCGCGTCGCCGAGCCACATCTTCCAGTCGATGAAGTCTTCGCCTTTGCCTTCGGGCCCAGCCGCCGGATCGATCTTCCAGTTCCATTCGCCGCCGGTCGAGTTGCGATGATAAGAGCCCTGGCTCATTATCAGCTTGCCGATCATGCCGTCTTGAATTGCCTTGCGCGCCTTCCACCATTGATCTGAGCTGGTGGTCTGCGAACCAACTTGAAGCACGCGGCCGCTCGATTTCACTTTCTCGTAGACTCGCTTTGCTTCTTCGACGGTGTGGGTCATCGGCTTTTCGAGATAGACGTCTTTGCCTTTGTCCATCGCCTCGATCGCGATGCGAGCATGCCAGTGATCGGGCGTCGCAATGATGACTGCGTCGACGTCTTTGCGTTCCATTATCTCGCGATAGTCCGGAAAGCCGTCGCACTTGGCGGTCTCCTTTGCCTTGTTTAAACGCTTGGCGTATACGTCCGAGACCGCGACAACCTTGGCAGGGGTGTTGGGCTGCTCGCCGGTCTTCATCACCCATCCGAGCAGATCGTTGCCGCGGCCACCGACGCCGATCAAGGCGACGTTGATGTTACCGTTCGCGCCGAGCACCTTACCTGAAACGGCGGGCGCTCGGCCGAAAACGTTCATTGCCGCGCCTGCGCCGATGGCGGACTTAACGAAGTCTCTGCGATTCAGTTTGTTCCACATAATGATCTCCCGATTGAAGGCATGGAGTTCAAGCTTGAGCTTGCCGGCGGGTCGCCTGCGAGCTGAAGGTTGGACTCTGAACTTTGCGGGCAATATATGACACAACGGGGCCGCTGATATCAAGGCGAGCGCAGTAAATCCGGCGTCGCTTGATTGGCCGCGCTCGGGTGGTAGAATGACGCAGAGTTCGTAGTTCGGCCTTCAGGCGGAAGTTCGTAGACCGGGCTTTCCGACAAAGCAGCTTACGAACTTCCGCCTGAAGGCCGAACTACGAACATTCCCAACAGGAGACAAACATGAAAAACCTCAGCGACCGTGTAGCGATCATCGGGATGGGTTGCACCAAGTTCGGCGAGCACTGGGACAAGAGCGAAGAAGACTTGATAGTCGAAGCCGCGTACGAAGCCTTCGAAGACGCGGGCGTCGAGCCTGCTCAGATCGAAGCCGCGTGGGTCGGCACGCTTGTCTCGGGCATCTCCGGACAAGCGCTCTCGCGCCCGCTCAAGCTTCAGTACATTCCGATCACTCGCGTCGAGAACATGTGCGCAACCGGTCAAGACGCGTTGCGCAACGCGGCGTATTCAGTGATGGCGGGCGCTTATGATCTGGTGCTGGTCGTGGGGTTCGAGAAGTTGAAAGACTCGGGCTATTCAGGCCTGCCCGGCGCGGCTTCCAGTGTGATTGGCGCGGGCAACACCGCGCCCGGAGCGTTCGCGCTTTCGGCGAATCGCTACTTTCACAAGTACGGCGCGGGCAAAGAAGAGCTGGCGAAGATCTCGGTCAAGAATCACTACAACGGCGCGCGCAACAAGAAGGCTCACTTTCAAAAAGAGATCACTCTCGAGCAAGCGATGAA
>JBGQGO010000863.1:0-2240 GCA_041497455.1 Blastocatellia bacterium
CGCCGCTTTTGTTAACGTACCCCTGCTCACCAAAAAGCGGCGTCAACGCACAGAGGGCCGCCGCAGTCCAAATAGGTTACCGCAGTCCAAATAGAACACCCTCGACGTTCATCAACATCATTGTGATAACAAAACCACCGTTGTTATAGTCCATATCGACTCGGTGGGCTGTAACGGACCACGGAGGGGCTCGCGGCAGGCACCCAAAGCGAGCCTGGTTTGTGATAACGATATGCGGCGATTGAAGCGATCCACGACGCTCTTGCTTCTGACGGTGGCACTCCTTGCTGCCGGCGTGCGCAGCATTACCCTGCCGCCTACGTATGCCCTTGCCGTCGCCGCTAACAAATCATCGGATGCGCTGTCGCTCAAGGACCGCGTCGGTGTCTTCGAGGAGGTCTGGGAAACCATAGACGAAAAGTACTACAACGCTGCTTTCAATGGAGTCGACTGGCGGGCGGTGCGAGACCGTTATCGGCCGCTCGTCGAACAGACAAGCAGCGACGAAGAATTCTACGTCCTCCTCAAACGCATGGTCGGCGAGCTGCGAGATGCGCACACACGCTTTCACACTCCCGAACAGCGACGTGAACGAGAGCGCCTGCAAGCCGTGAGCGCCGGGCTGTCGATTTTCGACGTGGAGGGCAAAGCCGTCGTCGTAAGCGTGGAACCCGATTCAGATGCCGGCCGCGCGGGTGTCGAGGTGGGAATGATCGTGCTTGCGATTGACGGCAAGCCCGTAGCCGAACACCTTGCTGAAGCGCGCGCCCGCGTGGCTGGCACGTCCTCAGATCGCGCTGTTCGGCTCAGGGTTTACAGGATGATCATTGACGGTGATCCAGGCACGACTCTTCGGATGAACGTTGCTCGAGCCGACGGCTCTGTGCTCGAGGTTGCGCTCGTCCGGCGCATTGTCTCGGACACGGCGGTTGTAACTTCGCGGCGGCTGGCGTCGGGCTTAGGCTACATCAGGCTTACGCTTTGGAAATCGCCCATTCGAAAACAGTTCAAGAAAGCGCTCGAACAGGTCAAAGATGCGCCCGGCGTAGTGATCGACATTCGGGGAAACCCCGGGGGCGAGGCCGACGAAGTAGTGAAAATAGCAAGTTTCTTTTTCAACTCGCACGTTCCCTTCGGCAAGTTCAGCAAGCGCTCCGGCAAAGCGATCTATCTTCGAACCGACGACGATCATCGCGTCTACAAGGGGCCTGTGGCGATTCTAGTGAACGAAGGCTCGGGCAGCGGCTCGGAGTTGTTCGCCGGCGTGATGCAGGAGAACGGACGGGCCGTTGTAGTTGGCCGCCGGAGCTGCGGATGCGTGCTCGGAATATCGGAGTTCAAAAAGCTGAAAGGCGGAAGCGAGCTTGCGGTGAGCGAGTACGGCTACCTCTCGCCTCGAGAGAATAGCTTCGAAGGGACTGGCGTGATTCCGGACAAGACGGTGGAGCTGAAGATAAGCGATCTTCAAAGCCGTCGCGATGCTGTGCTTGATGAGGCGGAGCGGGTGTTGAAAACGAAACCCGAAACGAGAACCATCTCGCGCTCGGTGTATTCCCGCGGTGTGCTTCAAAGGGGAACACGGTCATTAAATAGCATTCCCTTGTATTACCCTCCCGGAATGTTCTGGCTCCAAAATACATTCGTTCATACGTTAGTGCAACGAAGACAGCGCAGGTGGAACACGAGAGACTTGATGTTCAGAGCCATTCCTACCACCCACTAGACCCAACTACCTAACGTGCTGACTGTCCGCGAGCGACTCTCGCCTTCGACAAGCTCACGAGATTCGCGATCAACCGATATGCGCCCGGCACCCCCTTGGGCAATTGTCTGAACCACGCGTACGCGGTGTAGACGTAGAGCCCCTTGCCATACTCGGCGATCACTTCCCCTCCCTTCAAGTCCGGTTCGCCCGGATCGTGACATGCCATCAACGGTTTGAAATGCGAATCCCAGTCGCCCAGGAAGTAAGCGCCGCGTTCTTGCACCCAGCCCCCGAAGTCGCGCTCGGTGATCTTGTTTGGAAAATTGAAACGCGGATGATTGGGTTCGAGTATAGTCACCGCCGCTAACTCGTCGGTCACGCGGAACGGCCGCGCCTCAGGCTTCGGATACGACGGGAAATCGCCGCTGATGAATTGAGCTTCGGAATAAGTTAGTATGACCAGCTTCCTTCGCGAGTATTCGAGCAGACGCGAGTTGTACTCGGTCAACTCGGCCTTTGACGACGCGTCCGAGCC
>JBGQGO010000864.1:0-2234 GCA_041497455.1 Blastocatellia bacterium
AAGAGTTCGAGGAGCAGCCGGGCGAGGACGAGAACGTTCACTTCGCCTTACCTCAAGAACTGCTGCATCCTGAAAAGCTGATGGTGTAATCCATGTTGAATCAGAACCAAGCGACGCTCGCGAGAGTGGACGAAGAGCCGCGCGTGGGAGTAGGGCGCGCGATTCAGTCGGCCCGGGACTACATGCTGCAGATTCAGCACGCCGACGGCCACTGGTGCGGCGAGCTGGAAGGCGACACGATCCTCGAATCAGAATACGTTCTGACGATGCACTTCATCGGCCGCTTGCATGAAGAGCGGTGCCGCAAAGCAGCCAACTACATTCGGCAGAATATGCTCCCCGGAGGCGGCTGGGCGATTTACGAAGGCGGGCCGGCGGAAATCAGCGCGTCAGCGAAAGCTTACTTCGTGCTGAAGATGCTCGGCGATCCACCAGACGCTCCGCACATGAAGAGATCTCGCGAGGCGATTTGCGATCTCGGGGGGCTCGATGCGGCGAACAGCTTCACTCGAATCTATCTCGCAGTCTTCGGGCAGTACCCCTGGGAGCGCTGCCCGGCTGTTCCACCTGAGATCGTTCTCTTGCCGACATGGGCTCCGATCAATCTCTACGAGATGTCCGCGTGGACGCGCGGCATCGTCGTTCCGCTCGCGGTGATGTGGGCCAGCAAACCGTATTGCCCGGTCCCAGAACAACTGAACATCGGCGAGCTTCTGCTGGACAAGTCGGTGAACATGTCCGCGCGCCGAGGCTTCTGGAGAACGGTCTTCAACACCACCGACTACACGCTGAAGCTGCTCGAGCGCAAACGGTGGTCGCCCTCACGCGAGAAAGCGCTGAAGACCTGCGAACAGTGGATGATCGACCACTTCGAGAAGAGCGACGGCATCGGCGCGATATTTCCGCCGATCATCAACTCGATCATCGCGCTGCGATGTCTCGGCTACGACAACGATCATGCGCTGACCGCCTCACAGATCCGCGAACTCGAGAAGCTGGAGATCGAAGAGGGCGACACATTGCGAGTCGCACCGTGCTTCTCGCCCGTTTGGGACACGGCCCTTGCGATGAACGCACTGGCCGAATCGGGATTGCCTGGCGATCATCCGGCGCTTCAAAAAGCGGCCGAGTGGGTTCTCGAGAAAGAAGTCAAAGAGACCGGCGATTGGAAGGTCAAGAACCCCGAAGGCCAGCCCGGCGGATGGTACTTCGAATACGCGAACGAGTTTTATCCCGACGTTGACGACACCTTCCAAGTGCTGACGGCGCTAAGCAAGGTTCGCTTTCGCGACCACCAGCGCGAGCTGGCTAAGCGCGCAGCGATGGACCGCGCGCTGGCCTGGGTCCTGACGATGCAGAACAAGGACGGCGGATGGGCTTCATTTGATCGCGACTGCGACGAACAGTTTCTGACTCAGATTCCGTTTGCCGATCACAACGCGATGATCGATCCGTCGACCAGCGACATCACCGGCCGCGGAGTCGAGACGTTCTCGGCTCTCGGCTTCAGCCGTTATCATCCGGTTGTGCAGAAGGCGCTCGCGTTTCTCGCAAAAGAGCAGGAGCGCGACGGGTCGTGGTTCGGGCGTTGGGGATGCAACTACATTTACGGCACGTGGCTGGCGCTGCACGGGCTGAATCGCATCGGCGAGGACATGATGGAGCCTGGTTATCAAGCGGCGGGGTGCTGGCTTCGCGCGAATCAGAACGAGGACGGCGGGTGGGGCGAGTCGCCAAGAAGCTACGACGATCCGGGATGCAAGGGGCAGGGGCCGAGCACTCCTTCGCAGACGGCGTGGGCGCTGCTGGGTTTGATGGCCGCCGAAGATCAAACCGACGGGTTGAAGCGCGGGATCGAATACCTCATCAAAACACAGCGCGAAGACGGCTCGTGGAAAGATGACTACTGGACGGGCACCGGCTTTCCCGGGGTGTTTTATTTACGCTACCATCTTTACGCGACTTACTTTCCGCTGCTAGCGCTTGGCATGTACGAGAAGAAAATTGAGAGGGATTAGTTTGGTAGTTCGGCCTTCAGGCGGAAGTTTGTAGTTCAGAGTTCAAGCTTCAGCTTGCGTGATTCGATCGGGTAAAGCCCCGGAAGCAAGCTGAAGCTTGAACTCTGAACTACAAACTTCCGCCTGAAGGCCGAACTACAAACAAGGAATAGTATGCGATTTCCAATGCACATAACGACCGATGCGATCGCGCATCAGGTCAGAAACGGGATCAAG
>JBGQGO010000865.1:0-2233 GCA_041497455.1 Blastocatellia bacterium
CGTCAGGTCGAGGTGGGAAAGGTACTTCACTTCCTCGCCTTTTTCAAAGGTCGCGCGATACCGGAAGAGGGACGCGGAGGTGCCGAGGTGCTGAGGTGCGGAGGAGACCTCGTCCGCCCCTCTGCTCCTCTGGTCCTCTGCCCCTCCGCTCCTCTGCTCCTCTGCGCCCGTTTTCCGGTATCGCGCGACCTTCGAAAAAGGCGAGGAAGTGAAGTACCTATCCCACCTCGACCTGACGCGAGCGTTGCCTCGCGCGTTCAGACGTGCGAAGATCAGGCTTGGCTACAGCCAGGGGTACCACCCGATGCCGTTGATTCAGTACGGGCCGGCGCTCGGCGTTGGGACTGTAGGCCACAACGAGTTGATTGACTTTGATTCGCCCGAAGAGTTTGAGGAGCGCGAGTTCCTGGATCGGATCAATGCTGTCTTACCTCCGGGTTTGCGGTTCAAGTCGCTGCGGAAGTTGCCGGCCGGCACGCAGTCGCTGATCAAAGAGGTCAACCGCGCTGAGTATTTGATATTGCTCGACACGCCGGAGATCGAAGCAGCGGTTGGGAGAATGCGGTCCGAACGCGCCGACCTTGCAGCGATGGACGCGAGCGGGATTCATAGCAGGTTGTTTGAGGGTTTTATCGCACGTGGTTCGTGCGTCATCGAGCGCGTGCGCAAAGACAAGCGTCAGCGAGTCGATGTGCGGCGCTACACGAAGGGTTTGAGTCTGGTTGAGGACCAAAGCAGTCTTAGCATAGTGACCGAAGTGTCGCCTAACGGTGGCGTAAAGCCGATCGAGGTCATGGCCGCTGTTTACGGCTTGACCGAGACTGAGGCGACTTCCCTCAGTTCCCGTGTGCGGCGGCTGCGGTTGTATTCGGAAGATCAAACAAGCGACCCTGCGAGCTGGATTCTTGGGGTCGCCGCCGCTCGGATGAGCGAGCAAGGAGACAACGTGCGAGTGACCAGCAGTCACTCATCGATATCTCAATAGGTTTGTGCCGTTAAGCAGCACAGGTAAGTTTTGACATTCGCCTTCTCGCGTTCGGCGCGAAAGATCGCCGATCTGGATTAGCACGAGTAGGCGGCCGCGGCCGTTTGAGAGCGGATCAGCAGGAATTCTAGCGCAGAGTAATCGAATTGCGATGCGAGCGCTAACGCTTGTCAGCGACATTCGCCAAACGACTTTGAGCCTGGCCCAAAGGCTTTTCATAAGGCTCAGGGACCTGAAACTCAGTTCATCTGCTCGAAGCTATTCTGCGATCTGAGGACCGGAAGTCCGGTCGTCTCCCCCGGCGGCGTTCCAACTTACCCACCTTCGCGGCACTGCCAACATCAGGAGAATTCATGGCAAAAGAGCTGATCATTAGTGCAAACGTGCACGAGAAGAAAGTCGCCATGCTGGAAGATGGCGTGGTCACCGAGTTTTACGTTGAACGCAGAGACGAGAATCAAGGCGTTGTCGGCAACCTTTACAAAGGCCGCGTGATGAAGGTGCTGCCGGGAATGCAGTCGGCCTTCGTGGACATCGGACTTGAACGCGACGCCTTCCTTTATGTATCGGATTTCACCGAGTTCATGGAGGAGGAGGAAGAGATCGACTTTCGCGAAGTGAGCGAGGAGCCGCGTGTTCCTCCTCGCGTCGACGACCGTTCACGGCGAGGCGACCGGCCCAGACCAGAACCTGTCCCGGCGGCCGCCAGACCCGCACCGGCTGCCGAACCCGCGCGCGATGAGGAAACGCCCACCGAGAGACCGGTGCGCATAGAAGATGCGGTGGAGCAATTGGCTGAGATTGCCGATGAGAGCATGATCCCACCGCCGCCGCCTGATGAAGAGCTTCCCGAGCTTGAACCGGGCGACGTGCAAGCGGCTCCTGTCGAGGAGTTTCCCGTCGAACGCGTCACCGACGATGAGTTTGCGCAGGTCCAGGCTACCTCTGGGGAACTGGAAAGACGCGCCGAGGTTGAACCTGCGGAGCCGGGCGAGAGGTCAAAGCGCGGCCGCGGCAGGAAACCGATTGAGCCCAGAAAGAAACTAACCAAGCCCGAAGAAAAACCGGCAAAGCCGACCGCACGAAAAGCCGCGCCAAAGACCCCCGCAAAGCGATCTCGCCACCGGGGCGAGGAGGAAGAACCAGCAGAGCGCGAGAGCGCTCAGCAGTTTCAACGCGTCACCGATGAAGACATGCGGCAGGAGGCCGGCGAGCTTCTGAAGGACGCGATGGTTCAAGAGAAGATCA
>JBGQGO010000866.1:0-2231 GCA_041497455.1 Blastocatellia bacterium
CTTAGTGAGGAAGGGAAGCGCTTGAAAGATGCCTTCGCTCGAGAAGAGCGGCAGTCCCGCCGCAATCCCGGTAACGAGCCCCGCTGTCAAAACCACGAGCGTGGTGCGCAACCGAAGCGCCAGCCCGATGATCACGATCGCAATTCCGCTGAGCTTCAACAAGTCCGCGAGATGCACATTCCCTCCTTAGTTCGGTCCGGAATAAGAGCCGCAAATATTTCTGCGAGTCTACTCTATTCGCACTGCGAACGTCACGGCGGAAAGGCTTCATCAAGACGCGAGTCTTCTGATAGCCGTGGACTTGACAGCGCCCACATCTCCATTATAATTTCCCGGTCCTTAGCATGAATGGTTGCGTTGAGTTCTTCCGAGTGGATAGAGCCGAGCCCCGCACGCAGCTATTGAGGCATTAAGTGACGATCTCCAGCGCAGAGTGAGGTTCTCGTTTACCTTAGCCGCTTTCAAACAAGGAGTAACCAAGTGAAAGAGAAAACCGATCCAATTCCACAAGCTGACCGCACGCCGGAGCCAAACGAAGGCCAACCGCGAACCAAAGCTACTTACCCGTCTTCTACCAGCCGAAGAGCATTCATCGGCACTGTAGCCGCCGGTGTTGTCGCGCTGCCTCCGCTGCTATCCTCGAAGAGCGGCGAGGCGCGTGCTCAAGAGTTTGAGCCGGAGGCTGTTTCGACCGGTAAGAAGCGCGCAAAGCAGGCGCAGAATATTCGAATAGACGCGGCTAATGCACAACGAGCGGTTTCCATCCCCGCTCATCCCGATAACGGCGACGAAGCGCTATACGCGACCAGGATAGGAAGCTACTCGAAGGCTCTCAAGCACGACCCCTCGACCGGTGAAGTAGACCCGGCTGCCTACAATGCGCTGCTCGCGGCCATCGCCAGCGGGAACAACGCGGACTTTGACTCGATTGTAACCAGAGGGCTCTTCGGCTGCCCCGACCCGCTTCGCCAACGTCGTCAGGTCAATCCACAGTCGGCTTACACGTTTGATCTCGAGGGCACAGACTCGCATCAGCTTGCGATGCGCGCCGCCCCGGCTTTCGCCAGCGCCGAAGAGGCCGGTGAGATGGTGGAGCTGTACTGGATGGCGCTTCTACGGGACGTGAACTTTCTTGACTACGCGACAAATCCTATCGCGCTGAAAGCCGCTGGCGATCTGTCTCGGCTTTCGGATTTTAGGGGACCAAAGGTCGGAGGTCAGGTCACTCCGCAGACTCTCTTTCGCGACAAGTTTCCCGGCTGTACCGACGGTCCTTACGTTTCGCAGTTCCTCCTTCAACCTGCTGGATTCGGCGTGCAGGAAGTCGATCAAAGAATCAACACCAATGCGGCCGATGAAGACTTCGGGACATCGTTCTCGGAATGGTTGGATATTCAGAACGGATTTCAGCCGATTCAGACTCTAACGCCCGGTGGGAAGTTTTTCTGCCGGAACGGGCGCGACCTCGGCCAGTACGTGCACATAGACGTGCTCTTTCAGGCGTACTTTGTGGCCTTTCTAGTCATAGCCAACGGCGGGTATCCCCTCGACGCTGGAAATCCTTACGGCACTACTCTCGATCCCGGTAGCGGCAAACCTCTACCTGCCGGGGCGAAGGGATCTATCTCTCAAGTCGGCTTCGGTACCTTCGGAGGACCGGCGGTGGCGACGCTTGTAACCGAGCCTGCTACCCGGGCGCTCAAAGCGCAGTGGTACCAAAAGTGGATGGTGCATCGCCGGCTCCGGCCCGAAGAATTTGGCGGGCGAGTAGAAGTGCAGAGGCTGGGGCGCCGGACCTATCCGTTCCACTCAGACCTGGCAAGCTCATCGGTGCTGGGCGATATCTTCAGCGAGTTTGGCTCTCATTTGCTTCCGCTGGCTTTCCCAGAAGGATCGCCTCTACACACTTCCTACGGATCAGGACACGCGACGGTGGCCGGCGCCGCTGTCACTATGCTGAAAGCATTCTTCGACGAATCGGCGCAGATCAAGAATCCGGTTGTACCGAGCGCTGATGGCCTGACGCTCGTCCCTTACCAGGGCACGCCTCTGACAGTGGGCGGCGAGTTGAACAAGATCGGGTCAAATGTGGCGCAAGGGCGAAACATCGCCGCGGTTCACTGGCGCACCGATGCGACCGAAGCTCTCAAGCTTGGCGAAGACGTTTCTATCAGCATTCTGAAGGACACCAAGAGCTGCTTTAACGAACCCTTCAGTGGATTCTCGCTTAC
>JBGQGO010000867.1:0-2221 GCA_041497455.1 Blastocatellia bacterium
ATCTTGAAGAAGGCTTACCAGGAAGGGCAGATTCAGCCGGGAGACACGATCGTCGAAGCGACAAGCGGTAACACAGGAATCTCGTTCGCGGCAATCGGCCGCGCGTTGGGACATCCGGTCACGATCTTCATGCCGGATTGGATGAGCCAGGAACGTGTCGCACTCATCAAGAGTCTCGGCGCGGAAATCGTTCCGGTGAGCCTCGAGCAAGGCGGGTTCCTTGGCAGCATACGAATGACCGAGGAGCTTGCGAGTGAGCGAGAGGGCGCCTTTCTGCCGTGCCAGTTCTCGAACACCGCTAACATCGAGGCTCACGAACAGACTACGGGACCCGAGATATGGTGGCAGCTCTACTTGAACTCAATCATTCCGGATGCGTTCGTGGCGGGAGTGGGAACGGGCGGCACCATCATGGGTGTTGGCCGGTTTCTCCGCCAACAGAGACCGGAGATTCGATTGCATCCTGTCGAGCCGGCCGAATCACCCACTCTGTCAACCGGCCACAGGATCGGCCATCATCGCATACAGGGAGTCTCCGATGAATTCATTCCCTCGATCGTCGAGCTTGATAAGCTCGACAGAGTTGTCAGCGTTCACGACGGCGATGCGATTCTGATGGCGCAGAAGCTGGCGGCAAAGCTCGGCCTCGCGGTCGGGATTTCGTCCGGCGCGAACTTCATCGGCGCGCTGATGGTTCAAGAGGAGCTTGGGGTAGACGCGGTTGTGACAACCGTCTTCCCCGATGACAGCAAGAAGTATCTGAGCACGGACCTGCTAAGAGACGAGCCAGAGAAGGACGGTTATCTGACTCCCGAGGTCGAGTTCAGTCACTACCAGGCATTCAGGAGGGTTTGTCACACGTGCTTCGACGTCGATGAGTAACCCAACCTAACCCAGCAATCAGTGATGAGCTTCACCCCGGTTGCAGTTCCCTCGACAGCGTAAAACCCATATACCAGACGCGCGAAGTCGTCGGGCGGCGCGACGAACTGAATTCTGGATGATATGGCTGCGCAGTTCGACGGCCGATTTGAGCTCGAACTTCGACTCATCGAAGGGCGGCATCTCGGGTTCGGGCGCGCCAAGCTCGCGGAGATGCTTCTGCGCCGCGACGAGTGCTGGCGTACACCGCCGGAATGCCGGAAGCCGAAGTGCGCAAGGGATTCTCGCGCCCCTTAACACACTCTTTGACGCTGTGCGCAATGCGAGCCTCGCGGGGCGTCTGCAGTTCGACTGAACTGCTCGTTGCTTGCACACGAACACGGCGACTTGTAGAATGCGCCCTCCCGATGTTAAGCAACAGCGGCTTTAAGAGCCTCGAAAAGCGCGAGGTCGGTGCCGTGCTGCTCATTACATCTCGAACCAGCGGAGTGAAGGAGAATTCTTTATGACCACAAACGCAAAACGCAATCTGTCGAACCCGATCCACAACCTGACTCTACGGCCTATGAGCGCGGTGCTCGTTGCCTTGATGCTTGTTGCCCTGGTGGTGGCGTTTCCGCGGCCCAGCTTCGCGGCGAGAAAGGCTTCCTCGGCCGAAGCGAGAGCCGAGAAGATCGCACGCTCGGTGACGATCTACCGCGACAGCTACGGCGTTCCGCACATCTACGGGCCAACAGATGCGAGTTGCGTGTTCGGCTTTATCTACGCGCAAGCCGAAGACAACTTCTGGCAGATCGAGGACAGTTACATCCGCGCGCTTGGCCGCGCTTCGGAAGTCTACGGCGGCCGTACGCTTGCAGATGACATGCTGAACCGCGCGCTCGAGATTCCCCGGCTCGGTAAGGCTGAGTACGACCGGACGGCCGGACGGGCGCGCGAGCTTGCCGATGCGTTCGCCGACGGGCTCAATTACTTTCTCGCGAACAACCCGCAGGTCAAGCCCCGGCTCCTCACTCACTTCGAGCCGTGGTACACGTATGCCTTCAGCCGGTTCTCGCTCTATCAGCTATTCATCTTCGGCAAGTCGGGCGTGAAAGTCGATGAGATCAAGACGGCGGTGCAAGCGCTCGACTCCTCGGGCGCGGCTGGATCAAGCACAGTGTCGCTCAATATTCCGCTCAATGGACTCGATGAACCGGAAAGCGAGCCCATCGTCGGCTCGAATATGTGGACCGTCACTCCGTCCAAGAGCGCCAGCAATCATGCGCTGTTGTTCATCAATCCTCATCAGCCGTTCTTCGGTCCCGGCCAATGGTACGAAGGCCACGTGCACAGCGAC
>JBGQGO010000868.1:0-2218 GCA_041497455.1 Blastocatellia bacterium
AGCTATCAACGCCGCTCTACGAACTGCACCTGCACGAGATTCCGCGCGTCGCGATAAAGACCGCGCAGAAGCTCGCGCAAGGAGCAGCTGGCGCTATGTCAGCCGCTAACGCACAGCAAGCGACAGTCGAGGACCTGATTCACTACCTGCCTATGCGCTACGAAGATCGCTCGAACCTTGCGCGCATTCGTGATTTGCAAAATGGGATGTGGGCGACTATCCAAGTCGAGGTGCGGATCGCCGGAACGTATCCGGTGAAGGGCGGGAAGCTGCGAATCTTTGAGATCTCCGGCACAGACGGCACAGGGCAGGTGCGGGCGTTCTGGTGGAACCAGGGTTATCTTCAAACCTCATTCAAACAAGGGCGGCGCGTGCTGTTGTACGGCCAGTGGAAGCGCAGCAAGCGAGGCTTCTACGAGGTTGAGAATCCCGACTACGAGTTCGCCCTCGATGACGACGACGCGGACCCGATTCATACAGGCAGGCGTGTTCCGATTTATCGCAAGCTCGGCGAGCTGCGAACGAAACAGCTTCGTTCGATCATGCACCACGTGCTCGAGCGGCTCGACTCTTCAGAGATCGAAGAGATCGTTCCTGAAGAAGTGCTCGCCCGCAACAAGCTCATCCCGAGAGCAGCGGCGTTTCGTCAGGTTCACTTCCCGGCCGGCGATGCGCCGCTCGAGGTCTATAACAGGTTCGCATCGCCGGCGCATCAGCGGTTGATCTTCGAGGAGTTCTTCTGGCTGTCGCTCGCAATAGGGCTGCGCCGCCAGGGGCGCGAGCAATCGCCAAAGGGCACGGTCATCGAAGTCAACGACCGCGTGCGCAACGCCGTGCGCGCAATCTTACCGTTCAAACCGACGAACGCGCAGAAACGCGTGCTTCGTGAAATCGTCGGCGATATGACGAGCTCAAAGCCGATGAACCGGCTGCTTCAAGGCGACGTCGGGTCCGGCAAGACGATCGTGGCCGTTCAGGCTGCAATAGTCGCGATCGAGAACGGCTATCAAGCTGCGATCATGGCGCCGACCGAAATCCTCGCGGAACAACACGCGAGAAACGTCAAGCAGATGGCAGCGGCGACGCCTTATCGAATCGAGCTGCTCACGGGTTCGCTCACTGCCGCGCGCAAGCGTCAGCTCCATTCCGGCATTGAAGCCGGCGAGGTCGATCTGGCGATCGGCACTCACGCGCTGATTCAAGAAGCGGTCAAGTTTCATAAGCTCGGCTTCGTGGTGATCGACGAGCAGCATCGCTTCGGCGTGCTTCAACGCGCGGAGTTGATCAAGCGCGGCTACAATCCCGACGTGCTGGTGATGACCGCCACGCCGATTCCGCGCTCGCTGGTGATGAGCGTGTACGGCGATCTCGATCTGTCGATCATCGACGAGATGCCACCCGGAAGAAAAGAAGTGATAACAAGGGTTCGGGGCGAAGAGGCCCGGCGGAAGATCTACCAATTCGTCGACAAGAAGATTCGCGCCGGCGGCCAGGTCTACATCGTCTACCCGCTGGTCGAAGAATCCGAGAAGCTGGACCTGCTCAACGCGACTCAGATGGCGGAGCACCTGCAAACTTCCGTCTTTCCCAATTTCCGAGTCGGGCTGATTCACGGGCGTATGAAACAAGAAGAGAAAGACGCGGTGATGGACGAGTTTCGAAAAGGAGCGGTTCACATTTTGGTGTCTACTACGGTGATCGAAGTAGGCGTCGACGTCCCGAACGCCAGCATCATGATCGTCGAACACGCTGAACGGTTCGGACTCTCGCAACTTCATCAGCTTAGAGGGCGTGTTGGCCGCGGCGACGAGCAGAGCTATTGCATACTGCTCGCCGGAGACAAGCGCTCACCTGAAGCCCGCGAGCGGCTGGCGATAATGGAAGAGACCAGCGATGGCTTCAAAGTAGCGGAGAAGGACCTGGAGATACGCGGCCCTGGCGAGGTGATGGGCACTCGTCAATCCGGTCTGCCGGCGTTCCGCATTGGGAACATCGTGCGCGATTATGCAGTCCTGGAAACAGCAAAGCGTGAGGCCGATCATATGCTGACTGCGCGGCGCAACTCGCGCGAGACGGCGCGGCTGGTTGAGATAGTTCGGCGCCAACCAAAGTTTGGATTGGCCGCGGTTGGTTAATTTGGACTGCGGCGGCCCGCTGTTGTTTGTCGCCCCGTTTTGTAAAGGGCTCCAGGCCCCCCAAAACCGGCGGCAACCCACAG
>JBGQGO010000869.1:0-2213 GCA_041497455.1 Blastocatellia bacterium
CGGTCTCTCGGACTTGTTTATTGGGAGCCCCGAGCGCACGTTTGATTTGAACGGCGAGGAGCGCGAGGACGCCGGCGTGACCGAACTAATATACGGCCAGCGCGACTTTCTTCCTGCCGTAATCAAGCTCTACGACCCACCAGCGAGTCCGCGCATCTTCCGGCTGGCGGGCGCGCACGGTGAGGAGCAAGGCGTCGAGGGCGGCGACGAGTTTTCCTATCGGCTGGCGGGCGCTGACGTTGATGGCGATGGCTACATTGACTACATAGCCAACGCGATGCACGGGGACGGATTGGGCAACAGCGTCTTGAACGGCGGCAACGTTTACATCTTCAGCGGGAAGAAGCTATCCGCCAAACTTGGGATGCTTGCACCCCCACAGGCGCCGACTCCGGTGCTGACTTCGGCAAGCCTGCTAGTGAACGGGCAACCCGTTCAACAAGCTCCCGCGGGTCAGGGCGGCTTGCGACTGAAAATCGTGGGCGTGCCTTTGAGAACCGATACGGAAATTAGGATCAACGGCGTTGTGGCCGTATCCCATCTGCAAGACCCGGCGCCTGGCTTCCCCGACATATTCGTCGAGCTTGATGAGAACCCGGTAATCAGAAACAGCGCCGGCCCGCTTTTGGTGCGCGCGCGCAATACGACTCCGACACCGTCCGATCTGTCCAACGAAGTCAGCGCCGGGACGCTCGTCGGGCCTGAGATTACGCGAGTCAAGGTCAAGAAGAAGGCGTCGGGCGCCTTGCTGTTGAACATCTTTGGCTTGAGCTTTCCGAGCGACGGAACGGTTAGCGTGGTGGCGAACGGATCTCAACTCGCTCTCCAATTTGCGGCATTCCAGCCGCCTGATTTCGTTCAGGCCAAGATCAGCCCGGCGTCTGCGCCGGCTCCGGGCACGACCTTGCTGATACGAGTGGTGACTCCGCAGGGGATCCAATCAAATGAAGTAACCGCTACGGCGAAGTGACGTGGCCGAGACTGACGTAGCATAGACTATAGTCTGTGCAAGACGGATGGTTCGCAGACCCACGAACGACACAGACTAAAGTCTATGCTACTCCCGCATTTCGGTTGACAGCCTGTTGTGGGATGTGTAGGATTGGCGCGTTTTGTTCAGCAGTAGTGTGAGGAGGACTGAAGTTGAAGTTAAGGTTTTGCGCGTTTGAAAGTTTGACCGCAAACGCTCTTTGCTTTAGCTCCGATCATCACTCTGCAATTCACTCTAGATGAAAAGGAGAAGAAAGCATTGAGAGAAACAGGAACTGTTAAGTGGTTCAACGCGACGAAGGGATACGGTTTCATCACCCGCGAAGGTGGTGACGACGTGTTCGTTCACTATTCAGCCATCGAGGCCGACGGATACAAGACGCTCAACGAGGGGCAGCGTGTTGAGTTCACCATCACGCAAGGTCCGAAAGGCCTGGCTGCCAGCAACGTAATCGCGGCTTAGTCCTGTGCGATCACTGCGCGAGCCCGGTCACGAGCCGGGCTCGCCTTTTCTCTTCCCCAACTCCCCGCTAACCCACAACCAGCGACAATCGGAATGGCCTCGTAGTTTTCCCTGCCCTGCTTCTGTGCTAGACTTTTCTCGCGCGGGAAAGTGACGGCAATCAAAAGCAGGGGCGACCTATTATGGCAGACAAGTCTAAGGGAGAGTTCATAGACGCGGGCACCGCGGAGAGCGAACAATACGAGGCCGATGAAGAAGTTCAGCAGGAGTTTGAAGAAGCGCAGCGGCTGGCTTCTGGAGGCGAGAAGATCAGGCGCGAGCTTCGAGAGCACCACTCGCGCACGCCTGATCTTTCTGGGGGTGATATAGATGCCGATTGGGCTCGCGCCGACATCGGCGACGAGACGGTAGGCGGGTCCTCTCCGACGCCCGGCCAAGATGTGGTTGACGAATTGGGCGAAGCAGTAGGGTTGACTTACGAAGACAACGAACCGTTGCACACAACTGAAAAAGTAGAAGAGCGCGACCGCAGGCGCTGGGAACTCGACCCAGCGTCGTCTGAGGACTACAATGACCGGGTCAATCGCGAAGGCGAGTGACTTTTTACCGCGGAGGCCTAAAAATGCGGAAGTTTTTGTTATCGTCGCTGATCTCTGTTGTAGTCATCGCGTCTACCGCTCTCGGGGACACGATACATCTGAAGAACGGCAGCGTGCTCAAAGGCAAGGTGACCAGCTTCGCCGACGATCAGTTCATAGTC
>JBGQGO010000870.1:0-2191 GCA_041497455.1 Blastocatellia bacterium
ATGACGCCGAGTTCACGGTCGAGCCGCGCAAGATATTTGTCCTCCAATTTGATGCCGAGTTTCTTCGCGCCAGCTTCGGCCATTTTGCGCAGGCGCGCGATTTTGGTTTCTTTCTTTTTTGGCACGAAGGTCGAGATCATGGTGCCGAACTTCATCTTGGCGTCCGTCTCGTCCGCGATCCTCTGCATGTGGTCGAGAGCATCGGGATGATCCCCGCAGATCGCCGTCCGCTCGCCGGCCCGCAAGAGATGCAGGGGCCGTAACTCGATCTCACCCTGCTTCGTATCGCCAGCGATCTTTTGGCAAAGCTCGAACGCTTGACGATGCTCGGGAGATGGATAGCGAGGCGCGTAGGCATAGACTTCCGGCACGCCGGCCCAAGCATGAGTATCAGCGCTGACGCCTCCGAAGCCCTTGGTGAGCTTCCCAACGCGGCGCGTGTCGAGTTCATTGACCGTATTGATGACGAACCAGCCGTCGAACTCTTCGACTTGATCCCACGTGATGCGAGGCCGGAAGTACATCTGCTCGTGGGCCTTGCGCGTCAGATCATATAGCGCCTTGAGATCATGCTTCGCGATCAGCGTCACGAGACTATGCCGACCATCGCGGTCGAGCTTGTTCACAACGGGAAGCTGCACGCCGTAGAGCAACTTGATGCCAGTGTCCTTGAAGGTCTTCGTAAAGGGCGCGTGGCCCCACGTCGAGCAATAGTCCGCGATCCCGAATGCCATCACGTCGAGTGTCTTGCAACGGTCGAGCCATTGCTTCGGCGTGCCGAACCCGCGAAGAAAGCTGAAGTCCGTCTTGGCGTCGAGAATGATCATTTGTGGATCACCCCAATGATGACGAGAACGAGGAAGCCGCACATCGCCACCATGACGATTAGATCGCTTATGCGCATATTGGTCATTGCGTCCATTCCTTCAGAAGTGAAGCCGTGGCCCTCACGTCTCCTAGCGCATCATGCGCGCCGGGGTAATCGCCATTGAACACTTCGCGATACGCATCGACGAGCTTCCAACGCTTCTGGCCCCGCTTGCCCTGCCCATTGAGCCGACGCGATGCCAACTCCATCACATCGATCTCGCCGGGAGGCCAGGGGAATGACCGCTCGAAGCCGTAGCGCATGAGTTGGAACCACAGCACGTTCTTGTCGAACTTCGTGTTGTAGCCGGCCCATGATGTCGCGCCGACAAAGAAAGCTGCGATCTTGGGGAACAACTCGAAGAACGTGGGCGCGTCTGCGACCTTATCCGGCGAGAGCCCGTGGACCTTCATCGCGCCATCTTCCCACTTGGCGATCTCGGGATTGACGAATGATACGAACTCGTTTTCAACGGCGTAGCCCTTGCCATCGACCAACCGCACCATAGCGATCTGACAGATGCCGGGCTGCGCAAGGAAGTCGTTCACGCCATCCTTCACAAGCCCGGTCGTTTCCGTGTCGATGACGATGATGCTCATATCTTCACCGCACGCGCCGTCCCGAGGACAGGCTTGCCATCCACGATGTCATTGCCGCGCCTGATCTCGATCACACCGTCCCGCAGCGCACGTTCGAGCTTTGCCATTGCATTCCACGCTTCCTGCGCCAGATGCGGCAAGCCACTGTCGCCGTCATCATACGGCCCTTCGATCTCGGGCTTCAACTGATGACGCGCTTGACCATCGGCATAGCGATTGAAACCATCGGGCACGTCACACCATTGCGTCGTGTAATGGTTCGGATGGATCGCATATTTCCGATCACCGTATTCCGAGACCATCGCCACGGCGAACTTGCCGCGAGCAAAGTATTTGTCGAAGCCCTGATAGATCGGAGCCTTGCCGAAGTCCATCTTGCGAGCGCTTCCCGTGTCACCGACGCGCGCTTGCTCGTGCGAAGGCTGATCCGTCACAACGTCGATGCCATTGCCCATGCTATCCTCCAAAGAAGTGAGAGATGTACGTGTTGGTTTGTGGGAACAAGATCACCGCGTCCCGCTTCGCCCGTGTGAGGCTCACGTAGCTAAGCCGTATCTCGGCTGGCGCGAGCGTGTGTTGCCTTACTGTGTTGTTGCAGTCGGTCATGATGATAACGAGATCGCTCTCGCGGCCCTTTGCTCCGTGCATCGTGGTGATAGAGACCTTCGGCTTCGAGATCAAAGCATCGTGGCCTTGTTGGTTAACGAGCTTCCGAAGCGTCTCG
>JBGQGO010000871.1:0-2190 GCA_041497455.1 Blastocatellia bacterium
CTGTTCGAGAAGGCGCTGAAAGTCGAACCTCGCGCCGATCATGTCTACTATTCTCTCGCCGCTGCTTATGCCCGCCTCAACGATGCTCCCAAGGCTATGGAGGCGTTGCGTCGCGCGATAGGAATTCGTCCGGTTCATCGATCGCACGCGCGCCGTGACTTTGATTTCGCCGGCCTCCGCAGCAACGAAGACTTCCAACAGCTAACAGGATTTGGCTTCGACCTTATCGATGAGTAGAGTGATCGGTCGAACGCCAGTTGTTCTACCATGAAAGAAACAGATTCAGGGTTGAAGATTGTCTCCGTGGGAGGAGGGACTGGACTCTCGACGCTTCTTTCCGGTTTGAAGGCGTTCGTAGGGAAGGAGTCCCTTTCGAGCGCGGATCCCGATGCCAGTTGGATTGAGACTCTAACAGCGGTCGTGACCGTCACGGATGATGGCGGCAGCTCGGGCAGGCTGCGCGAGGAATTCCAGATACTTCCGCCCGGAGACATTCGAAACTGCATGGCCGCGCTTGCGGAAGACGAGCATCTGTTGACCAGGCTCTTCCAATATCGCTTCGAGTCCGAAGGCGATCTATCCGGCCACAGCTTCGGCAACCTCTTCCTGGCGGCGCTCGCGGGTGTCACGGGCGACTTTCTCGAAGCGATCAAGGTCAGTAGCGAGGTGCTTGCGATAAAAGGGAGGATCTTTCCTTCCACGGTTGAGGATGTCGCGCTCGTTGCCGAACTTGACGACGGCAGCGTGATTCAGGGCGAGACCAACATAGTTGAGTCGCGCTCGCCGATTAGGCGACTGCGTTTGTCGACCGATAGCTGCCGGCCTCTGCCTGAAACACTGGACGCGATCAAGCACGCGGACATCATCACGATCGGTCCCGGCTCTCTGTACACTTCCATAATCCCGAACCTCCTCGTCGATGGCATCGTCGACGCCATGAGCGACTCGGACGCGCTGAAGTTATACATCTGCAACATAATGACGCAGCCTGGCGAGACCGACCATTTTGATGTGGAAGATCACCTTCGCGTTCTGTTTGAGTACAGCCCGAATCTGGAGCTCGATTACGTCATCGTGAACACGGCTCCAATCAGTGCCGATCTCCGAGAGAAGTATCTGGCTGACGGCGCGGCTCAAGTCGAGTTCGATTCGCTTGCGCGAAAGGGGTTCGAAGACGAGCTGCACGCCGCATTCATAGAGATGCCGGAGCGAGTTCATGCCTTTCAACTGATATGCCGCGACGTGCTCCACGAAGATGGCCTGGTGCGCCACGATCCGGATAAGCTAGCGCGCCTGGTTCTGGAGATTCCTCAAGCTGAGAGCCTTGCAGTACGACGACGATAACCGGCTGCCGATTGACTCCTGCCAACCTGCCTCCTCTTTAAACAAACCTCTCGCGCCAACCCGCAGCGTGAGAGTAGAATCAAAACCGGTCGGCCTCTTTTCAGATGGCTCTACCCGTATCGCCCAGGGAAAGAGGCAGCCCTCAGGAATAAACAGACGCGGTCCGGCCTACTGCCGAGAACGGTTGGCCGAGTCGGCGCTGATCCGTCGCGGAGTCTGACGGAGTGAGGATTTATGACGGACGTTATGATTCTAGCTGCCGGGTTAGGGACCCGCATGAAGTCGCGGCGCGCAAAGGTGCTGCACGAGCTTGCCGGCCGTCCGTTAATCGCTCATGTTCTGCGGGCGGCCTTCGAACTGGCTCCGGAAGCCATTTTCACGGTAGTCGGCCATCAAGCCGAGGAGGTCGAACGCGCGGTACGCGATCAAGCAGCGCGCCTCATCGAGAGCAAATCAACGACTGCGCCTGACCTTCAGTTTGTCATGCAGGCCGAGCAAAAGGGTACCGGGCACGCGGTGATGGCTGCGCGAGATCGGCTCGCAGGTCGCCGCGGTCCGCTGGTGATAGTCGCAGGAGACGCCCCTTTGATTGAAGGCGCGACGCTGAAGCACCTGGTGGAGACTCATCGAGCCGAGAAGAACGACGCGACGATGCTAACCGTGATGATGGACGATCCCACTGGGTACGGCCGCATCATCCGGAATAAGGACGACAGCTTGCTTCGATGCGTTGAGCAGAAAGACGCCTCGCCGGAAGATCTCACCGTTCGTGAGGTGGGAGTCAGTATTTATTGCTTCGACGTGCCCTCGCTGCTCGGAGCGCTTGATCGTCTGACAACTGATAAC
>JBGQGO010000872.1:0-2179 GCA_041497455.1 Blastocatellia bacterium
CACGGCTGCTGAAGCGCAGAAACGTAAGAAGAAGGCGCCCCCGCGTTCACGCACCGCCAGCAGCCAGCCTTCCGCCGCGACACTCACC
Source organism: Blastocatellia bacterium (assembly GCA_041497455.1). Taxonomy (GTDB): domain Bacteria; phylum Acidobacteriota; class Blastocatellia; order UBA7656; family UBA7656; genus Onstottus_A. The sequence continues at coordinate 89 of JBGQGO010000872.1, forward strand.
AAGCCACGCATCATCGGCTCGACCGTCGTCATCATCACAAAGAACGGCGACCGCATCACAGGCGAAGTGCTCGACCTGACCGCCTACAGCGTGCGTTTGAGAGCCGACAACCTCGAGTCTACGATCGCGCTCGATACGATCGCTTCGTTGTCGTTTGGCGGCGCAGCAGCGGCCACTGCGCCTGTCGATCAACCGGCTGGACCCGTGCGAGCCGATTTCGCGAGAGACGCAGAAGCTGCGCTCGGCCTCTTTCAAACGATGGCGTCGAGCTTGAAGCCGGGCGTTGACTACACCGAGTACGGACGCCAATTGAGTGAGCTGCGCCGTGCGGGTGAACGATTGATCGCCAGGTACAGTTCGACCGACAACCCGGCTGAAGCCCGAGTCGTGTCGCTGATGGCTGGAGCTCTGACCGACTACACGTGGGCGAGGACTATTTGGACGCTGAAATTCGGGCGCTCGAGCGACGGGACGATAGCTGAAACGGACTCCCCAGTGGTCGCCGACACGCTTGCTCTATACCCCGACCTTCGAGCTTTGGCGGCTGCTGGAAACAGACTGTCGGCGGAAAAACTGCTTTTAGGGATTTGGCGAAAGGCTTCAGAGAAACAAGATCGCGCTCGAACGCTGATCTCGTCATCGCGGTGAACCTGGCCGTCTCATCGACTGGTCTCGCGCTCGACGTCTTCGTCGAAGCTCGCCGCGTTGGGCTCAGGTTTCCTGTCTTCGAAGCTGTATTCCTGTCGAAACGTCCGGATGATTTCTTCAAGCGGCAAGTCCGGATACGCGCCCCGGTGGTTCACGTACTCCATGTGCCGATTCCCGGCCGCGTCGAACGGATGGTAAAGCGAATCGCTGCGTCCGTCGAACTCCAGTGGCAACAAGCCGAACTTCTCACACAGCTCGATGTTGAAGGCCGGAGTCGCCTTCACCCACTTTCCATCGAGCAGCATCTCGGTATAGCCGTGCCAATAGAATATGTCCGTTCGCATCCGTTGCCGCAGCCGCTCAGTTGATAGATGGTTTCGAACATCCGCGAATCCCAGTCTCGCTGGAATGCCAAGCGACCTGCAGCACGCAGCTAAGAGAATAGCCTTGGACACGCACCAGCCGCGCTCGACCTCAAGAGTCGTGCTCGCTTTCATTCCGGCTATTGTCAGATCAATCTGATACGGATCATACCGAACGCCATCTCGCACCGCGTAGAACAACCTGACCCCTTCCTCGATGTTTGATGCTGCGTCTGCCGCGTGCAATCGAGCGAAATGCACTACGGCGGGATGGGTCGATTCAATTGTTTGAGTGGCCGAAGTAAGTTCACCGTGATCCATGCGGCATGAAGCTTAGCTGAAAAACCATCCGATGATCCAGACGCTTGATCGGTTACTCGCGCGGCCGCCGGCTGACAGTTGCTCGCATCGGCAGACTGCTTATATGCTATTGACCGAAAGCTATGATTTGCCATCACTGCCGCGGCGAATTGAAGATCGAAGGCTACATCTCGCGGAGCGACGAGTGCCCGCATTGTGCATCCGATGTCCACTGCTGTCTGAACTGCACCAACTACGATCCCCATGCCCACAACAAGTGCCGCGAGCCCCAGGCTGAATGGGTCACCGGCCGTGAGAAGGGAAACTTCTGCGACTTCTTCATCCCAAACAAACTCAGTCCAGGCACAGCAAAGAGCCCGGCCGCTGATCCACGCTCGGCCTTCGATAGTCTATTCAAGAAGTAAGCCTCCGACGAGACGAGCCACCGGCGACTGTGTTAAATACCCCCAACGGAAGTTGGGGGATTGTTCATATCCAGCCTACAACGGTGCCGCGTGCCCCGGCTCCTCTGTTTCCTCTCTCGCGCGCCCCTCGCGGCGCGAGGGGCGCGCGAGAGAGGAAACACCGGAACCGTGGAGGCCGACGCAGCCGCAGGTCGAGTATGAACGATCCACCAACTGCGTTGGTGGGATTGCACCTGAATACTTGTGTCTCATCGACTCTTTCAGCAGCCTGCTAGGGCTGATAGATAAAGGGCGAGCGACTAGAAGTGTTCTTCCTCTTCCTTTGATGGTGAGCAGGGCGCCTGGGCGAGTCCTGA
>JBGQGO010000873.1:0-2178 GCA_041497455.1 Blastocatellia bacterium
GGTAAACATTCGAGTAACAGGCAGCTACCGCGTTTTGCCTTCTCCGCAAATCCTGTGTGATTTATCAGGGATTTTCCGCTTTTCCGATGCTTTCGCTCTGCGTGCCTCCTCGGAGGTTGCCTACCATTGGTAGGCATGGACGCCAAAATCTCCTATCCTCTGGTTGTTCTTCCGCCGCAACAGGGCACGCTCGTGCCGGTCTCGCCTGCGATCGAAGGCGATGGCGAGTCTTGCCGCGACGAACCCGATGTCCGGGCCTTGGCGATGTTGCTGTGGCGACGCTTCTGCCAACTCGCCGTCCTCTTTTTCCTCGCGCTCGCTCTCGTGCGCCGGCTCAGGCGCCAAGTCAGCGAACTGCGGCAACAAGGCAACTATTACCAAGCCCAACATCAGCGCGCCGTGCAACGCGAAGCCGAACTTAAGGAAAAGGTCCATCTCCTCGAAGGCCAACTTCGCGAACTCCAACGACGACTCTTCGGACGCAAATCCGAAACGACTTCCGCGACGCAACCGACGACCCCGCCGAAGCCAACCGATCCGAGCAACGATCGCAAGCCGCGCAAGCGCGGCCAGCAGACCGGCAGCAACGGACATGGCCGACGCCACCACGACCATTTGCCTCCCGAGCACGAGAATTCCACCTTGCCTCTCGATCAGCAATGCTGCTCCTGCTGCGGCAAACCGTTCGTCGAGATCCCCGGCAGCGCCGACGGCGACATTCTCGAAATCGAAGTCAAGGCGCATCGCCGACGCTATCATCGCCAACGCTATCGCCGCACCTGTACTTGTCCCAAGCAACCCGCCGTCGTCACCGCGCCGCCGCCGGACAAGTTGATTCCCAAGAGCAATCTCGGCGTGTCGATCTGGGCGATGATCTTGCAACACAAGTTCGAATTCTTTCAGCCGCTGCACCGCGTCCTAGCGGAACTGCGCAGCCACGATCTGAATTTGGCCGCCGGCACCATCACCGGCGGCTTGAAGAAAATCAAGCCGTTGTTCGAACCGCTCTATCAGGGCCTGGTCGAGCGCAATCGCGAAGCCGAGCATTGGCATTGCGATGAAACGCGTTGGCGCGTCTTTGTCAAGCGCGACGACAAGGCCGGCTTCGTCTGGCAATTGTGGGTCTTCGCCGCCCAGGACTCGATCGTCTTCGTGCTCGATCCGACCCGTGCGCACGACGTGCCCGAGAAACATTTCGGCGACGACACCGAAGGCATTCTCAACGTCGATCGCTATAGCGCGTACAAGGCGATGGCTCAAGTCAAAGCAGGCAAGCTCACGCTGGCGTTTTGCTGGGCGCATGTGCGGCGCGACTTCTTGGCCGTGCTGACGGGTTGGCCGGAGTTGACCGAGTGGGCCTGGTCGTGGCTCGAAGACATCGGCATGCTCTATCATCGCAACGATCAACGCCTGGCCTTGGAAGCGGGCAGCTTGAAACATGCGAATGCGGATCTGGTGTTACGCGATCACGTCGAGCAGATGCGTGAGCGTTGCGAGCGCGAGTTGGCCGAGCCGAAGCTGCGCTTGCCGCAACGCAAGGCGTTGACGAGTTTGCAAGACCATTGGCCGGGCCTGACGGTGTTCTTGAACCATCCGGAAGTGCCGCTGGACAACAATAAAGCCGAGCGTTGCCAGCGTGGCCCGGTGGTGGCGCGCAAGAATTACTACGGTTCGGGCGCGTTGTGGAGCGGCCAATTGGCAGCGATGCTGTTCTCGCTTTTCCAAACGCTGCAAGTGTGGGGTATGGACACCGGCAAATGGCTGACCGCATACTTGACGGCATGCGCGAAGGCGGGAGGCCAACCGCCGCCGGACCCGCACCGCTATTTGCCCTGGAACATGTCCGCTCAAGAACGAGCCGCCTTGAGCATCGCGAAACCGACCCCGCCCAACCCGCAGGCGAACGCCCCGCCCAACCAATGATCGGCCCGCTCCTCGGAAAGCACCGCTACGCGCTCAATTGCGATAGGCCTGTGGCTCCCTATTCAGCGAATATTTACCAAAAACGCGCCGTAAGTCGTTAAATATCAACGTACGTTACCCAAAACTGGCGAACACGGGCTAACCCCAATACCGTTTAACGAAACATAACTACTGATTCTTCAAAGGTTTTCTGCAAGGGCGGTACCGGTCGATGCTCGGGTCTCTTCTGCATGAACTTCGACATCTTTTGTTTCA
>JBGQGO010000874.1:0-2176 GCA_041497455.1 Blastocatellia bacterium
CGAACGGTTCAGATAGCAGCACTCTCGCTCGAGCGTTGGGGTCTTTGTTGCCAACGTCGGCTCGGGATACCGCTCGATCGCCGGCGGATCGCTCCTGTGACTTTGAGCGCGGCACCGACGCCGTCGAACTTCCGTTAAACACTACCGAGGACCGTTTGCTTGGCGAGTTGGACCTCGAACGGACGATCGCGACTGGGAAGCGGGAGATATCGACCGGCCTTCTGGCGCGGGCCAACGGGCTAGTGCTCTACGTAAACGATATCAACCTGCTGGATTCGGGTATCGCCGCCCACGTGGCTCACGCCCTGGACTCCCGGCAGGTACGAGTTGAGCGTGAAGGACTGAGTGCGATCCACGACGCTGATTTCATTTTCGTCGGAACGTTCAAGTCTGATGAGGGCGAGCCGAGTTCGCTGTTGCGCGACCGCGTAGGGTTGATCGTGGACTCGCCAGCGGAAAGCTCGGCTGATGATAGGGCCGAGATCATCGACTGCGCCTTTCGATTCGACATAGATCCATTCGGCTTCGCGGATGACTTTGCGTTTGAGACTGCTCAACTCAAGAGCGACATCGAAGACGCGCGAGCACGATTGCCGCGCGTCCGCGTATCGAAGGATCAGGTACGGCAAATCTCGCAGATCGCTCTCAGGCTTGGAGTGGAAGGGAATCGAGCTGACGGTCTTGCCGTGAAGGCGGCTCGAGCAAATGCGGCGCTCGCTGGGCGCGACGCGGTCACCGAAGATGACCTCGTTGTTGCTGTCCAGCTTGTGCTTGCGCCGCGCGCGACAACGCTTCCGTCGCCGCGAGAGGAAACCGAAGAACAAAATGAGACGTCAGAGGAAGAGAACCTGGAGAAGCACAGCAGCCCGGAGGTTGACGATGGTGACCGTGATTCTATCGCCGGCGCCATCGAAGATGTGATCGTCCAGGCGATGGACGCGCGTGTGCCGAAGGATCTGCTCTCACCGGCGCACCGAACGCCTCGGTCGTCTCGCGTGGGGAAGCGATTCAAAGCATCACATTTCACCCGTGGGCGGTACGTGCGCAGCGCGATAAACCGGACCCGCGACGCGAGAATCGCTATCGACGCAACGCTTCGCGCTGCCGCCCCGTTTCAATTATCCCGTCGCGTGCAAAGCGAGCTGAACAGAAAGCAGTCATCCGATGGCGAAGCTCCGAAGGAAGCGGCTACGACGGCTCAAACCCGTCGCGTGAAGATCGAGCCACGGGATCTCAGGTTCAAAGAGTTCAAGCATCGATCGGGAATCCTGTTCATCTTCGCCGTTGACGCGAGCGGAAGCATGGCGCTCAACCGAATGGCGCAGGCAAAGGGGGCGCTTACCAGATTGCTGCAGCAAGCCTATCTTCATCGCGACAATGTTGCGTTGATCAGCTTTCGAGGAGAGAGGTCCGACGTGTTGCTCGCTCCGACGCGCAGCGTTGAGCTCGCCAAGCGGCTGGTAGACGCGCTGCCGGCTGGAGGAGGAACGCCGCTTTCCGCCGGGGTCGTGAAGGCGATCGAGTTGGCGCGGCTCGCGCGACTTCGAGGAACGTCGCAAGCGATGCTTGTGCTGTTCACCGATGGAAGAGCTAACGTTGGTCTCGGCGAAGGCCGCACGGGCCGAGCCGCGTCAACGATCGGCGAGGAGTTGACGCAACTTGGCGCATTGCTCGGATCGGAAGACATCAGCTCGGTCGTAGTGGATACTAAGTCAAGGTTCGTCTCGAGCGGCGAAGGCGAGGCACTAGCACGGATGCTTGGAGCGCGTTACTTCTACCTCCCACGCTCCGACGCCAGGGCGGTGTACGATGCAATCACGTCCATCACGGGGAGGCCGAGTGAGAACTGAAACTAAATATTGATGACTGAGAGAACGAACAACGAAGAACGCGACAGGCGCGTGCTTGAACTCTACGAGAAGGTTCTCGAGATCGAGCAGCGGCTGATACCGACGGGCTTGCACGTCTTCGGGCGCGCGGCGGATGAAGCCGAGATCGCCGATTTGTTGAGAATGGTCGCGTCGTTCGATCGGCCCGAGCTTGGCATTCGATCGCTGCCCGATCTCGTTGCCGAAGGGCTCAGCCTACCTGCTTATGCAACGTTGCTAAAAGAGAGCCCGGACTCTGAGCAACGGCTGCGTGAACGCGAACGCGTTGAAGCCGTAGTGCGAAACGC
>JBGQGO010000875.1:0-2176 GCA_041497455.1 Blastocatellia bacterium
GTCGCCTTCGATGATTCGAACTCTTAGCTTGGCAAAGCTCGCCTCAATGATACGCACTCTGGTCTTGTTCGGAACGGTGAAGACCCTGCCCGATTGAATCAGGGTTTGCGCATCATCCCCTCTTGTCGAAATCGCGCTAATCAACTCATCGAGAGCCTTCTCATCGACTGCTACCATTACCGACTCGCGGCCCTGAAGATATAACGTGACCTCCGAGCCAGGGGAGTGATCACTTGCGGTTCGACTGATCGACCCATCTCCGCCAGCGCCAGTGCCTGAGCCGGGTCGCATCATGATGATTGAGACAATTGCGAGAATAGCAACAGTCAGACCGAGGAGCACGAGCCAGGTCCATCTTCTTCTAATCCAAGATTCCTGGTTTGGCTGAACCTCTGTTAAGGTCTCTCCGTCTTGCGCTAATCGCTGTCTTTCTTCTTCAGAGACTTCCATATTACTAGACCTGCCGCTCGCGTTCCTTTGGCGTCTTGCGAGCCAGACACACAATCGAGACCCCGAACGGAAGGTTCATCCATCGAAGAAGCACGCGCTCGAACCCGAGAATCGCAATAAGAAGCGAGTTGAGCCAGCCGGGCAAGATCACGTGCGAGGTCTTTGCGTGAATCGATTTCTTCGACACGCTCTGCGCGAATCGCATGAACAAGATCGGGAAAAACAGGAACGTTATGTAGTAAGTGATGCGTTCGACTGTGAACCCCGCGTTGGTTAGCTTATTGCGCAACTCCGACGCCGCGTAACGGCGGCGATGATGCAGCGCTTCGTCATGCTCGCTCCAAAGGAAACCGTAGGCCGGCACCGTTATTACCAACACTCCCCCTTCCCTACTTACACGAAAGAGCTCGTCGAGCCCCCGAAGATCGTCGTCGATATGCTCCAACACGTCCAGCGCCGTGACGACATCGAAGGTCGAACCTAAAAACGGAAGCGCTTCGATGTGCGACCTGACGAGGCCATCAATCCCCCGCCCCTTGCTGAAGTTGAGCGCCTCTTCCGAAGCATCGCTGCTAAAAGTGTCGCCGTACTTCGCCAACACTGAGAAGTTGATGCCAGTTCCGCATCCGACGTCGAGAATAGTGGGACGCTTGAAGTCGCGTGCGATCTCCTGGACAAGCGACTCGAGCAGCCGCCGGCGCGCGACAAACCACCAGTAGAAGCTCTCTAGCTTGTACATCTCGGCGTACTCACTGATGTTCATCGATCGGCCGCTCCCAGGCGCTGCAAACAGAACTGCTCTCGCCATCTCTCTGCTAAAGCTCGATTCGGAACCGACGCCGAGGTGTCCAGTTGCCTGTGATGACCCAGAAGAGAATACTCGTCGAGTCGAGAGGCCAAGTTCTCAAGCATCGTTGAACCTTATTTGGCAAGCGCCACTTCGTCAAGCCGAGCATCTGTCGTTGCTCATTGGGGGGACTAGAAGTGGGACGACAATTTTTGACGTTGGCTCGTTGCCTAACGTAAGGGTCTAATCGAAATGCGGTTTCTTGCTTTTGATTTTGCGAGCGGCTATCATACTCGGCGCATACAGGCCAGGGCCTCGTGACCGGCGCGGCGCTTAATACAACGGTCAGGAATCGCTTCAACGAAATCAGGATTCTCATTACGCTCGGCGTAGCGCCGAGAATGTAAGACACGCTCATATGACGCTTGAATGCCCCAAGTGCAAATCTCCCGTTGCTCGCGAAGGGCAGCGCTTCTGCTACCGATGCGGGTACGAGTTGAACGCCTATTACGATTCGCTGAAACTGAACGTCAACCCATCGGGAACTAATGATCCGCTGGGGGGCGCCGCCTCTGGCGGCGGCGACATCCCGGCGGAAGCTCCTCCCACCGCGCCCAAGATGCCGGTGGGCACAGTGGTCCTCGAGGCGAACGCCTTCGACACCAAAATCGAGACTCCCCCCGCCACGCCGCCGAAGGCGAGCTTGAAGATACTGCTTCCGGCCGGCGACGTGTTCGATCGGGAACTCACAAGCGCAGAAACTCAAATCGGTAAGGGACCGCGCAACGACATAGTGATCGCCGATCCCGCCGTGTCAACGGCTCACGCGATGGTTCGCCTCGAAGGCAGTGTGTATACGATCAATGACATAGGGAGCCGCAACGGCACGTTCGTCAACGGGGAGCGAGTCGCCGAGTCGCACCAACTGAGTCACGGTGA
>JBGQGO010000876.1:0-2168 GCA_041497455.1 Blastocatellia bacterium
ACGATGAGTGAAGCCCGTCACGGTCGATCACCAGAATCTCACCCGGCTGCACGTCGCGCAGGTAGGTCGCATCTATCAGGTCAAACGCGCAGGTCTCGGAAGCGACGACGTAAGCGTCTCCCAATTGCCCAAGGCACAGCGGGCGAAAACCGCGTTGGTCGCGCACGGCGATCAAGTTATCTTTGGTGAGGAAGACCATCGAGTAGGCGCCTTCGATCTCGGTGAAGGTATCGACGATGGCGCCTATCAGGTCGATGGCCCGCGAGCGTGCGATCTTGTGGAGCACGACTTCAGTGTCCGAGGTCGAGGAGAATATTGCGCCGCTCAACTCGAGCTCTTCGCGGACCTGATTGGCATAAGGAAGGTTGCCGTTATGACAAAGCGCGAGCTGTCCCCGATAACCATCGACCAGGAACGGCTGCGCCTCGCGGAGTGAAATGCTGCCGGCCGTCGAGTAGCGCACGTGACCTATGGATGCGCGGCCTGGCAGGTGAGACAGTTCTTCCTGCCGGAATATTTCGCTGACATAGCCCATGCCGCGATACGCATGCAAGCGCTGCCCGTCGGAGGAAACCATTCCGGCCGATTCCTGCCCGCGATGCTGCAAGGCGTAGAGCCCTAGATAGGTGAGCCGCGCGGCATCCTCATGGTTGAAGATACCAAATACGCCGCACTCGTCTTTGAACTTGTCCAGCATCTTGTGGTCTCTGGCGGAAATTTGATTCTAGCGGGTTTGTTTAAGAGTGGCAATCGCCAGACTGTTTTGCTGCCAAAATCGTTCGTTGACAACCAGGGAAAAGGTTGTTAGATTACCGCCGCCTCAGTTAATTCCGTTTGTATCGATTTTTCAGTGCGCACCAGCACCGCAGTGAATAACGTTCATAGATTTCCTTGCCATCGGCGTGAGCCAAGTTCTCAAAAAAGGGCCGGTCTGTGAGATATCGAGGAGGCAACGGTGTGCAGAGCGTGACAGGCTCTGAGGGCACGCTGACTCGCGGGACTCGCAGGCTCTGAGGGGAGGAGCGTGCGGGCAACCTATGCTATGCCGATGGCGGTCTTCCTTGTTGCGTTCGATAATCGGTCCCTCGTTGCGCCAGGAGGCATGAAGATGACGATCAAATGGGAAAAAGTCCACATTTTTATCAGCAGCACCTTCAATGACATGCATGCCGAGCGCGATTACTTGGTCAAGCGAAATGGAACAGGGTCAGGCGTGCAATATGCAATTCACGTCCGCAAAGCTTCACCTGTTTTCTGTCAGCTTCTCTCGCAGGCGCTTCACTAACCGCCTCGCCTCTTGTGACTTGTTCATCTTCGCCTTCCCCGATTCATACCGCCGACACACCACCGATGCATCTAGTCCCAGCAGCCTCGCCAGGTCCGCGTTGCTCGCCCCAAGCTCCCGCCCCACTATGATCATCGCTTCCTTAACCAGAACAAGCGCCCGGGTTTTTCTCCCGCCGCACAACTCGTCCTCCTGCAGACCACTGACTCTCTCGGCCGCCCTCATCAGTGCTTCGGCGTCCAGTCGCGAACGAGTCTTAACCTGAGGCCGCGCCCCTCGCGGTATCTCGCCTATTCGATTCTTCGTTTCAGCTACCCAATCTTCCGATCCCAGTATTCTGCCCTCGTCCGCACGGTAGAATTCTTCCTTGTGTCCGAGTTTCATCCCCGCCCGTACGAACAACTGGAACCTCTCACGCGCGAGCTTCTTGCTGGCGCCGAAGTGTCTAAGCACGGGTTCAACGTCAACCAGCCACGCCTCGTCCAAGCCCAGATAAGCGCGGTGACTGCTGTGGGCGAAGTCTTGCGGCCTTCGGACCATCTTCGCTCGAACAGGGTTCAGGTGAATGTAGCGGACGAGTTCGGCGAGGTACTGGTCGCTTTGGCAGAGTATGGCCCTGTAACGCCCCTGGAGCAGGTGACCCGACTTTCGATGCTTGCGATTGTGATACTGGCTATAGGCGGTCAGGAGTCGCTGCATAACCCGGCTGATGGAGTCATCCTGCCTTTCGATCAGCAGATGTATGTGATTGGGCATCAGGCAGTAGGCATAAAGGTAGAAAGGGAGCCTCGCTTTTTGGTGGGCGAGTTGAAACAGGAATTTGCGGCAGTCGTCGTCCGATCCAAAGATGAGCTGGCGATTGTTGCCTCGAGTGATTATGTGG
>JBGQGO010000877.1:0-2165 GCA_041497455.1 Blastocatellia bacterium
TATGTACACTTAGGTGGTTATGATAGTCAATCAAAAATGCGCCCGGTCAATCCAGATACGCCGGCCGCTTTATCGCTTCGGCGGCAAGGGGAAGAACGCGCTCGTGCGCCGAACGTAGCGTTGATACTCAGGTTTGGTCTTCACCAGAGTCTTCTCGAGCAGCGCGACTCCTGAGACTTTCATCAGCAGCGTAGTCATAAGCACCGGGCTTATCACGGTCCACCAGCCGCGCGGAGTCGCCAACGCGATCAAGAAGAATCCCCACCACAGAAGCGCGTCTCCGAAATAATTCGGATGCCGCGTGTAAGCCCACAAGCCTCGATCCATCACCTTGCCCTTGTTGGCCGGGTTCACTCTGAACATCGTGAGCTGCAAGTCGCCGATCGCTTCGAAACTCAACCCGATCAGCCACAACGCCGCGCCGAGAAAGTCCAGCCAGGTGAGCCGCGCCGGCTCACGCGAGAGCTGAGCGAATTGAAGCGGTAAGGAGATCACCCACATCAGCACGCCTTGAAGACCAAACACGGTGAATAAGCTGACCAGCGCGAACCGGTCACCAATGCGTTTGCGCATCGCTTGATAGCGGAAGTCTTCGCCCTTGCCGTGATTGCGCCAGCCGATGTGGATCGCGAGCCGCAACCCCCAGATCACCGCAAGCGCGGTGATCAACAACTTGCGCGGATGGTAGCCAACGGTCAGCGTGAACGTGATTATTGCAATCGAGGCGAAGCCCGCGCCCCAAAAGATGTCAACGATACTCGCGTTCTTGATCGCGAGGCTCACAAGCCACAACACAAGCATCATCGCCATCGTTGCGCCAAACGTCGTCGCCAGAACCGTCGTAGCGTTTTCCATTTTTTCCTCTCTGCGTCTTGGCGGATCTTAGCGTCTTTGCGCGCAATCTGACTGCAAGACTCGTTTCGCGCAAAGACGCTAAGGCCCGCCAAGACGCAACGCCGCCAGGGGCTCGCTTGCCTTCTGTATGCCAACCCATTCATCGACTCGCATCCAGTTCTCGAACAGCCAGTCCTTTCGCGCGTCGCGGGTCGCTGGAATCGACGCGAACGGCTCCCGCCAGAAGCGCACCTTTACCACCCGGCCCACCAGCGAGCCTCTCAGGAAATCTCTCAGATCAACTACACCGTCGAACCCGAAGTGCGCGCAAAAGACAACGTCGGCGGCTTCGTTGCGATCGAGCAGATTCAGCGGACCTCCCAGGCGAGGCGGTAACACGTTCTTCAACATTCGAGCTTTCTCGCACAAGTAGGTCTCGCCCTTGCGCTCAAGTTGCTCGATGATCGCTTCGCGCTTTCTATCGGTGAAGCGCGTTCCTTCGGGATAGATGATCACTCCGTCTCGTGGTCCGAGGTCCCTAATTAGCTCGATCACTCGATAGCCTTCGCCTGAGTTTCTACGCACGAAGGAATTCGGCAGCCTGTTCCCCACTATGTCCAGGCAGGGATCGAGAAGCAACTCGTGCTTCAACACATACCGCAGCCTCAAGCCGTTCGGGTTGGCGATGAACACCGCCGGCAAAAGCGTGTCGGCTACGCTGGCGTGACGAAGGAACACGATGACAGGCCCGTCGCGAAGCTCATCCGCGCCTTCGACTTCGATCCGAACGCCAAACATTCGCTGGGCGCCTCGGCACAGTGAGCTCGCCCACCAGCGTTGCAACGCAAAGTTCCAATCGAGGAAGCGCTCGCGGCTCGCGCCTATCCACACGCCGCTGGCCAACCAGATGAAGAAGCTCGCGATGACGCCGAACACTTCGCAGGAAAAGTAGAACGGAAAAAAGAGCACGCAGCGCGTAATGATCCACACTTGGCCGTGTCCCGTCCGCAAGCTGGCAGCTTGCGCTACGCGGCCGCGCGCGAGATCGATGATTGCGCCGGCGATGAGCAGCAACGGAAACGCCACCAACAGCACGAGCCAAATCAAGACACAGCCAGAGATCGTCAGCACACGACGGCCCCAAACCTCGACGAAGGACCGGATGCGGTTGGGCTCGTCGCTCATCGTTTCAATCTTTGGAATTCATCTGAGCGTGCGCTGCGACGCGCCGAGGTGCGGCGTCGAGTTGAACGTAAACAGCCTCAGATCGTCTTCGCGCGGCCGCAAGACCGTGATCCCTGAATTGTAGATCACGCCAAGTATGCTCAGCA
>JBGQGO010000878.1:0-2159 GCA_041497455.1 Blastocatellia bacterium
TGCCGTGATGGAAAACACGCCGCGCGGCACTGACATTATCACCGAACGGAGGTTCACCGACTTCAAGCTGCACGTCGAATTCAAGATGGTCGACAAGAGCAACAGCGGCGTCTACCTGCGCGGGCGGTACGAGGTCCAGGTCGAAGACAACTTCGGACAGGAACCCGAGAGCCATCGAATCGGGGGCGTCTACGGCTTCATCACTCCTTCAAGCAATCCCGCAAAGAAAGCGGGCGAGTGGCAGAGCTTTGACATCACGCTCATCGGCCGCAGAGTCACAGTGATTCTCAATGACAAGACGATCATCGACGGCGTAGAGATTCCCGGCATCACCGGAGGCGCGCTCGACAGCAACGAAGGCGAGCCCGGACCAATACTGTTGCAAGGCGATCACGAGAAGATTTACTACCGCAACATCGTCATCACTCCGGCAAAGTGAGCGGCTCGCGTTCGTAGTTCGGCCTTTAGGCGGAAGTTTGTAAGATGAAGGCTCTTGAACTCGGTTACAAACTTCCGCCTAAAGGCCGAACTACAAACAGTTTCAGCGGCGAAGTGAGCGGCTAATGATAATGAGACGACATATTCGGCTTATCTCGAACCTGCTCGCGGCGGCGTTGCTTTTCTCCGCAGCCACTATGAGCCCCGGCCTAAGCGGGGTCGCGGGCGGGGTCCAATCACAGTCCGCGGACGCCCAACGCATCAAGCGGCCGACGAGCACGCCCTACACCGGCGACCTGTCGATCTTTGAAGACCCGAAGCGCGACGAGAACCTGCAGATCAACCGCGTGATGGACCTGTTGAAGATCAAAAAAGGCTCCAGCGTTGCAGACATAGGGGCGGGCTCCGGCTGGTTCACCGTCAGAGCCGCTCGTCGAGTCGGGGGAAAGGGCAAAGTGTACGCAGTCGAAATCAATGCCGAATTCCTCGAGCACATCCAACAGCGCGCGGCCGACGAGAAGCTCGCTAACATTCACACCGTGCTTGGAAAAGAGGACGATCCGCTCTTGCCGCCAGAGAGCGTAGATGCGGTGCTGGTGCTGAAAACTTATCACGAGATCGCTCAGCCGATTCTGCTGCTGGCCCGCCTCCGGCAATCTCTGCGGCCCGAAGCGCTGTTGGGGATCATCGATCGGAACGGCAACGGCAAGGACCACGGTATAAGCAAGCGCACAGTGATCAACGAAGCAAAGGAAGCCGGCTTCTCGCTTGTCGAGGAGTATGACTTCGTCAAGCCCGACGGCATGGATTATTTTCTGGTGTTTCGCGTTGGCGCACCCGGCCCGGCCCGCTGAATCCCGTTCGCCCCCCTCAGTCTAAACGATAGGCGTAACTGCGAGAATCCGCCCGACGTACTTGTGAATTGCTGGAAGCTTCGTCCTCACGAGGATAAATTGAGTGAGTTCTATCGAACCAGAGGTCAGGGAACTGTTCACCCCGCTTCAAATTCCCGCATCGTGCGCTCCATAACGAAAGAAGGTATGATTAGTCGATGTTTTTTGGTTTGACTAGTAGCATGAGCACCTCATTGAGCCGCAGGGTCCTTCTCTCGGCCGGCTTGTTTTTGCCGATCATCCTCACGTCCGCCGCCTGCAAGAGCAGCTACCCGGTCTCAGCCCGGAACAACCCGGGCGCCGAAGCGAAAGAGCCTCGACAGGTAAAAATCGCGCGGGTCTCGCAAATCTCGATGGAACAGATGGTCACGGTGACCGGGACGCTTGCGGCTTACGATCAGGCGACGGTCAGCGCTAAAGTCCCAGGACGCGTCAAGTCGATCGCCGTCGATCTTGGGAGCGTGGTCCGGCAGGGTCAGATCATCGCTCAGATCGAGCAGCAGGATTATCAACTGCGGCTTCAACAGGCGGAGGCTGCGCTCGCACAGGCTCGCGCTCGCGTGGGCTTGCCTCCCGAAGGCAAGGACGACCGCATCGATCCTGAGAAAACGGGGACCGTCAGGCAGGCTCAAGCGCTGCTCGACGACGCCAAGCTCAAACTAGAGCGCGCCGAGAATCTGTTTCAGCGCGGCGTCCTGGCAAAGGCGCAACTCGACGGCGCGGAGGCCGAGCACAAAGTTGCGCTCAGCCGATATCAGGACGCGGTCGAGGAGATTCGCAACCGTCAAGCGTTGGTCGTTCAGCGGCGTTCCGAGCTCGAGATCGCAA
>JBGQGO010000879.1:0-2158 GCA_041497455.1 Blastocatellia bacterium
CGATCAGACGGCCCAAGTGGCCGGCTGTAGTGATAGTCGCGAACGCCTCCACGCGGCAGTGACACGGTCGAGATCGCGTGCTTGAAGATCAGTTGCTCTTGCGATCCCGCTTCCAGGATCACCGAGTACTTGTCAAAGCTCTTGATTCTCCCTGTGAGCTTGACGCCGCTCATAAGGTAGATCGTGATGTTGCTGCGTTCCTTCCGGGCACTGTTGAGAAAGCTGTCTTGTATCGTGTTTTGTTGTTGTATTGGTTTTTCCATTCCTTGAACTCCCCAACGAAAAGTTTTTCTGGGTGATTGAAAACTAACATAAAGAACTTGGCGTGAGCAAGAGTCTGCTCCTCCAGGGCTGCGCGTCGGGCGTCTTTGCGAGTTGGACGGCCATAAAAGTATCTTGCGCGAATACCACCCACGGCAGTGGGTGGATTGTTCAAGCTCAGCCTACACAGGGGCGCACCCGGGATTCCCGTTTTCCTTCCTTCTCTCCCCTCGCGGCGCGAGAAGAGAGATAACAATAGCAAAGGGGTCGGGCCGCCCATCTTGTAGGCCGCCCCTGAACAATCCACCCACTGCCGTGGGTGGGATTTGCCGCTCCGCGTGAACTTGGCGTCCTCATCTTAGTTGCGGTGATTCCGGCGGCGTTGCTTGACAGCGCATCACTCGTCACCTACAAGTAACCTCCGTATTAAGGTTTGTACTATGACATCAAATGTTGACCTCATAATCAGCGGAGACCACTCCGATCCCTTCGCTGTCCTCGGCATGCACGAAACCGAAACCGGCGCAGCGAAGGCCATCATCGTCCGCGCTTTCATCCCCGGAGCCGAACAAGTCTGGGTGATCGAGGCGAACCAACCAGACAACCAGCGCCCGATGCAGAAGCTTCGCGATGAAGGCTTCTTCGAGCTCACCTTTCAAGATCGTCACGAGAGATTCCCATATCGTCTGAAAGCCGCCAACCGGTTCGGCGACTCCTGGGAGTTTCACGACCCTTACAGCTTCCTTCCGCTGCTCTCCGATTACGACCTCCACTTGATGGCCGAAGGGACTCACTATCGCAACTATGAAAAGCTCGGCTCTCACGTGCGCGTGGTCGATGGCGTTCGCGGTGTGCACTTCGCGGTGTGGGCGCCCAACGCAAAGCGAGTCAGCCTTATCGGCGATTTCAATCAGTGGGACGGCCGCCGTCATCCGATGCGGTTTCGCGCGGGCGCGGGCATCTGGGAAATCTTCATCCCCGGGCTCCGCGAGGAGACGGTCTATAAGTTCGAGATCAAATGGCGGCGTTTCGGTTTCATCACCCAGAAGACCGATCCTTATGGGTTCTACTTCGAGCGCCGCCCGAAGACCGGCGCCATCGTTTACGACATCAACCAGTATCACTGGCGCGACGACGAGTGGATCGAGCAGCGTAAGGCTAAGAACGGACTCGACGCGCCGCTTGCAATCTACGAGGTGCATCTTGGCTCGTGGATGCGCGCGCCCGAAGAAGGTAACCGCTATCTGACTTATCGCGAGCTTGCCCACAAGCTGGTCGAATACGTCAAACAGATGGGCTACACCCACATCGAGCTGCTGCCGGTGACCGAGCACCCTTATGGCGGGAGCTGGGGCTATCAGACCGTCGGCTACTACGCGCCCACTTCGCGTCACGGTGAGCCTAACGAGTTCGCCTACTTCGTTGATTACTGCCATCGCAACGGCATTGGCGTGATACTGGATTGGGTGCCGGCTCACTTCCCAAAAGACGGGCACGGTCTGGCCTACTTCGACGGCACGCATTTGTACGAACACTCAGACCCGCGAAAAGGCGAGCACCAGGATTGGGGCACCTTGATCTTCAACTACGGGCGGAACGAAGTGCGAAACTTTCTGCTGGGCAACGCGCTTTTCTGGTTGGAGAAATACCACATCGACGGGCTGAGGGTTGATGCGGTTGCGTCGATGCTCTACCTGGATTATTCGCGCAAGGAGGGCCAGTGGGTGCCGAACATCCACGGCGGGCGCGAGAACCTCGAGGCCGTCGACTTCATCAAAAAGTTCAACGAGCTTGTTCACGAGCATCATCCCGGCGCGATGACGTTTGCGGAAGAGTCGACCTCGTGGCCGCTGGTCTCGCGGCCGACCTACGACGGAGGGCTTGGGTTCGATTTCAA
>JBGQGO010000880.1:0-2150 GCA_041497455.1 Blastocatellia bacterium
CTCCCGTCTCGCCGGCCGGCAAGCTTATGGTGAAGGTTGTGCCCTTTCCCAGACTGCTGCGCGCATCAATGCGGCCGCCGTGGCGTTCGATAATGCTGTGGCTGACTGCGAGCCCAAGTCCCGTGCCCATCACTCCCTTGGTCGTAAAGAACGGCTCGAAGATGTGATCGCAGACCTCGCTGTTCATTCCGATTCCGCTGTCGGTCAAGCTCGCTTGCACAAAGCCGCCTTTTGTCTCGGTGGCGATTCTCAGCCGTCCGCCTTGCGGCATAGCGTCCAGCGCGTTAAGGATGATGTTGACGAAGACTTCGCGCAGCTCTGAGCCCGACCCTCGCACGGACGGAACTTGCTGCAGATCGAACTCGACGTCGTATTGCAGGCCGCGCGCCTGGGCTTCGTCGCACCACCTGGCCCGTGTAAGCGTGGTCGAGTCTTGAACCATCTGATTGAGATCAACGACTTCATTGACCGGTTCATTCTGCTGCGCGCCGAAAGCTTGAATGCGTTTTACCGTTTGAGCGCCATCCAGCGCGGCGTGCTCGATGATATCCAGGCGCTGCGCGAGCCCTTCATCCCGGCAATCGCGCTTGATCAGTTGAGCGTGTCCGAGTATCGCCGCCAGTATATTGTTGAAGTTGTGCGCGACGCCGGAAGCCAGTTGACCCAGCGCCCGCAGCTTGTCAGCCTGAGCTGCTCGTTCGCTGGCGAGGCGCTCCTCGGTGACGTCGCGAGCTATCGACAAGACGCTGGTCACGCGGCCTTCGTCGTAGATTGGAGTGTAAGTGATCAAGAGCGACCGGGTCTGGCCACTCTTCCTCGTGACGTTCATCTCGAAGGTCTGGGCTTCGCCTTCCAACGCACGCGAGAATCGCTCGATCGCAAGCCTCTTCTGCTCGCCGAAAACGAACAGTCTGTAGTCGCCGCCTTCAAGTTCCTGGCGTGAGTATCCGGATTGCTTTATCAACTGCTCGTTGAACCAAATCACACGGCCTTCAGGCGAAAACGCGAGTATCGCATCGTTGGCGTGCTCGATCAGCTTGACCAGGAAGCTGCGCTGCTCGCGAGCAACCGCTTCGGCGGCTCGGAGCTCCGACAGGTCCCTCACGATGCAAACCGCACCGCTCGGAGCTTCGTGACGGCCGTTGTTGCCCGTGCTATAGCGGCCCTCAGAATGGCTCCAGGAGCCATTTGTGACGGGAGAGATGGTAACCAGTACAGGCCGGGACAACCGCCCGGGCACAAGCTCAAATGTGGCGGGTCTTCCTGATTCGATCACCTGAGCAACGCGGCACGTCTCACCTTCGACGCCTTGAAGCAGAGTGCAGCAGCGTCGGCCAATCAACTCGCGAACGTTTGAGCCTTCAAATGCCGCAGCCGCCTCGTTGATGCGCTCAAGCACGCCGTTCTGGTCGAAGATGAAGATGCCGTCGCTGAGCGCATCGAAGGTCGCTTCCCATTGAACTTTGCCATGCGAGACTAGCTCGAACAGCTCTGCGCGTTCGAGCGCGATTACTACCTGGTCTGCCGCGGCGCGCACAACTTCAACTTCATCGGCGGTCCACCTGCGCGGGCTGGACTTCATTATCGCGGTGATCAGCAGCCGGGTCCCGTCCTTGTACGCGAGCCGTGCCGACATAAATGAGCGAGTGCCTGCCGCTCGCAGAATCGCTTGAAGCTTACCGTCCAGGCGGGGATCATCCTCCGCGTCGTTGCACAGTATGATGTCGTTCTCAGCCAGAGCGGAGAACCTTTCGACATCTTCAGTTCGATAGGTCCTCTCCGGCTTGAGCGCTTTGCCTTCGGTGTATTCGCACTCGGCGGTCCACAGGCCGCTCGCTTCGTTGAACCTCGTCACAACGATCCGGTCTGTTGCAAGGTGCTCGCCGAGCTCGCGCGTCACGATCGGGAATATCTCGTCGGACCGGTTTGATTGGTTGATGCCGTGGATGATGTGGCTGATCAGAGCCTCGCGTTCGGCCGCCTGCTTGGTTTCCTGAAACAGATTGCTATGACTGACTGCGACTTCGACCTGGGCGGCCACCATTTCAACGAGCGCTATTTCGCTGGCGGTCCACTTGCGAATGTGGTCCGTTTGATTGATTGAGAGTCCGCCCCAGCACTCGCCATTTACAAATATCGGACATACAACC
>JBGQGO010000881.1:0-2147 GCA_041497455.1 Blastocatellia bacterium
AGTCGCGTCTTCGATTCCTACTAAGTTGGCGGAGTTCGGTAAAAATGAACAGAGCATGTTTCAATCCGCTAAGAGTCGCGTCTTCGATTCCTACATCGTCGCGCGGCTTGAGGTGAAAACAGCGGCTGACGTTTCAATCCGCTAAGAGTCGCGTCTTCGATTCCTACGTCGTCAGCGGGCTCGTAGGTGCCGGCGTTGGTGTCGTTTCAATCCGCTAAGAGTCGCGTCTTCGATTCCTACATTGCCCTCTATTACTGGTTTGAACGGATGCAGACCCGTTTCAATCCGCTAAGAGTCGCGTCTTCGATTCCTACCGCATGCGGGTTTGTTTGTGAGCGTCGGCGGACTGGGTTTCAATCCGCTAAGAGTCGCGTCTTCGATTCCTACCAATTATCCTGGCTGACCCTGGTCGGGGTCGGGTTGGTTTCAATCCGCTAAGAGTCGCGTCTTCGATTCCTACGAGGTGAGGGGGCAGGGGTCAGCACACCTATCCTCCGGGTTTCAATCCGCTAAGAGTCGCGTCTTCGATTCCTACCCGGCTGGGTCAATATTCAGCTCTGGGGGACTTCCGCGTTTCAATCCGCTAAGAGTCGCGTCTTCGATTCCTACCAGATGCGACGACGAAGACAACCCCGGGCGTGAACAAGTTTCAATCCGCTAAGAGTCGCGTCTTCGATTCCTACTACATGACTGTCTTCACTCTGGGGGGGGTTCGCTTGTTTCAATCCGCTAAGAGTCGCGTCTTCGATTCCTACGCGGCATTCGCAGATGAAGCGGGTCACGTAGTCTGCGTTTCAATCCGCTAAGAGTCGCGTCTTCGATTCCTACATCAGTATTGCGGGCGGCTGCAGCCTAAGGCTTCTTGTTTCAATCCGCTAAGAGTCGCGTCTTCGATTCCTACCAGGATTTTTGGGATACAAGCGACGACGGTATTACTGTTTCAATCCGCTAAGAGTCGCGTCTTCGATTCCTACCTGAGCGTCTTGATGCAGTGCTCGCGTCCACCTTCCACCAAGTTTCAATCCGCTAAGAGTCGCGTCTTCGATTCCTACATGACCCAAAAGGAACGCGCCGGCAAGATGGACTTCGGGTTTCAATCCGCTAAGAGTCGCGTCTTCGATTCCTACCTGACCTTTTCCACTTCCTTCGCGGACTCCACCAGGTTTCAATCCGCTAAGAGTCGCGTCTTCGATTCCTACTGTGCCCGGTTTGCGCCCTTATCTGCCAGCCGTTTAGACCCCCTCGGACGCTAACCCTGTTTTTCTACCCGCCATCCTACAGCTTCCCCTCTCTGCAATCAAGCAAGAAATCGCGCTAACCAGCCCTTCTCACTTGAATTGACGGACTGGCGCTAACCGCCGGGGGTTTTCCACCTTCTTGAAGTTAGCGCCGGCATCCGGCAATGCGATAACAGCCCAGTGGATCAACTCGCTTCTCCAGCTTCACGAGTCAACGGCCGCTTCGCTTAAGCTCGTGAAAGAGTCGCGCCGTTAAGTCGGCCCGCGACTCTACTTCGACTCAGGCTTCGCCGCGGATTTCGCGAAGTCTCCCGCCTTGATGATAGTCAGCTTCGACGGGTCGATGTGACGGCGCAAAGCCGCCGCGATCTCGTCCGGCGTCAGCGCGGCTATCTTCTTCTCGAGCCCGGCATCCCACCCCAGCGTCCGATTCAAGAACCGGTACTGCGACAGCCTCCGGGCTAGCCCCGCATCTTGCGCGCGGCTGACCTGCTGCCCTTGCAAATACCCGGACTTCGCCGTCGCCACTTCGTCGGCGGTGAAACCGTCCTTCAGCGCGCGAACGATCTCTTCCTTGATCGCGGCTTCGAGCTTGGCCGCGTTCTGCGGAGCATATATCGCGGACGCGACGAACTGCCCATTCTTATCGAGCGGGCTCGCGTTTAAGTTCGAGCCGACGCCATAGCTCAGACCCTCCTTCTGCCGAATGCGCGTCGCGAGACGCGAATTCAATGTTCCCTGACCAAGCATATAATTCCCCAACAGCAGCGCCGGGTAATCCGGATCGTCGTCGCGCAGATTCAGCCTCAGCCCTGCGATGAACATGGCGTTGGCCTTGTCAGGAGTTTCAAACGACTGATTGATCGGCTCGACCTCTTTGTAGACGGTGACCAGCCGCGAGTACGGGCG
>JBGQGO010000882.1:0-2141 GCA_041497455.1 Blastocatellia bacterium
ACGGCTAATGGTCGGCGGCGATCAGCGAGTCTCGCGCTTCCGCGACGAGGCGGTCAACGACGATTACGACGTGCAGATTCGATTGAGCCAGGGTCAGCGAAATGATCCCGCTACCATCTCGCGGCTGTATGTGCCGAGGCAGAACGGAGGACTGGCGCGCCTCGATAACCTCGTAAAGATCATTCCCGCGAATACCGCTTCGCGAATCGACCGCCTCGATCGGCAGCGCCAGGTGAGCGTGCGAGCGCAAGTCGCGCCTGGCTACGCGCTTGCCGACCGGCTCGAAGCGCTCCGAAACGAAGTCGCGAACATGCATCTGCCTGCCGCTTATTCAACCGCCGTGTCGGGACGGGCTCGCGAGCTTGAACGGACGTTCTATGAGTTCATCTGGGCGTTCCTGCTCTCGGTCATCTTCATGTACATGATCCTGGCCTCGCAGTTCGAGAGCGTCGTTCACCCGATTACGATTCTGCTCTCGCTTCCGCTTTCGATACCGTTCGCGCTGCTGTCGCTTTGGGTGACGGGAAACACGCTGAACCTCTATTCGGCGCTCGGCATACTGGTGTTGTTCGGCGTCGTGAAGAAGAATGCGATTCTTCAGATCGACCACATGAACGGGCTGCGCAGGAGCGGAATGGATCGGCCCTCCGCGATCCTTCAGGCGAATCGCGACCGGCTTCGTCCAATCCTGATGACAACGCTGGCGCTGGTGGCGGGCATGATGCCGCTGGCGCTGGGCACGGGTCCGGGCTCGGATGAGCGGCGCGCGATCGCTGTGGTTGTCATCGGTGGCCAGAGTCTGTGTTTGCTGTTGACGCTGATCGTCACGCCGGTCGCCTATTCGCTGTTGGATGATATCGGCACAACTGAGCCTTGGCGTTCGCTCGCGAGCCGGGTTTACGCGCTCACTCATCCGTTCAGGAAAAGAGTACGCTCGGCGGATGCGCAGCGAGTCTCATCAGAGATAGACGGCATCGGTGCGGAGATTCAAGCTGCGGCGAAGGCCGATGATGAGATAAAGGTCGGCGTCGGGGATTAGGGATCCCAGCCACAAGCAAAGGGGTGATGCCGATGTGAGAAGTCAGAGTCCTGAGGCGGCACGCGACTAGATTGACCCAGTACGCTCATTTGCTACACTGGAGTCTATAAAGACTTGAACAACTCCAAGGAGGTATTACCTTGAGCGGCAGAGTCACCCCTGCGGTACGAACGATCCCGATGACGAAGGCCAGAAATAATCTTGGCGATTTGGTAAAGCGTGTCCATGACAACAAAGAATACCTCATCCTGGAAAAGGACGGGGTCCCAGTCGTCGCCATTATGGACATTGACGAGTTTGAGGATTACCTGGAACTCAACGACCCAAAGGCCCGCCGCGAAATCGAAAAGAGTAACGAAGACATCCGTGCTGGCCGTACCCGCCCGGCAAGTGAGCTACTTGCTGAGGTGCGCGCTCCGAAGAAAGCTAAAGCTCGTAAGCCCCAGACTCAGAAGGTATGACGCCCAGATTTGCTGTTCGCACTACCTCGGCGTTCGACCGCGGCTTTCGCAAACTCAGCGATCGCCACCTCGAGCTGGCTGATTTGTATGCCGAAATCCAGAATATCCTGGCAACCGATCCATATAACCGAAGCGGCGCTCATTCCATAAAGAAGCTCGTGGATGTCCGCCCTGGTTACGGGCAGTACCGCATTCGTGCCGGCCGGTTTCGTTTTCGGTACGACTTCGAAGGTCAGATCGTCTACCTCAAACTCTGTTCGCTTCGCAGCGAAGGCACCTACCGCTAACTCAGGTCTCAACGAATCAAGAAGCTCAGGAATCGCGCCGCGCTCAACTTCAAACGCGCGAGCCGCGCTCGTGCCGCAGCGAAGGGGCGTTTCTCTTCCATCTCCGCGAAGATCGAATACGCTACAGGCGTAACCACCAGCGTCAGCAGCAAACATAAACTCTGGCCTCCGATGATCGTCACCGCGATCGCCGAACGTTGCGCCGAGCCCGCTCCGATGCCGATCGCCGTAGGAATCAACCCTCCGATGATCGAGAATGTCGTCATCAAAATCGGTCTCAACCGAACGTGATTCGCTTGAAGGATCGCTTCGCGCAGCGGCACGCCTTGCCCGCGAAGCTTGTTGGTGTAATCC
>JBGQGO010000883.1:0-2141 GCA_041497455.1 Blastocatellia bacterium
GAGCTGAGCTGCTCAGTGAAGAGGTCCGTCTCCTCCGCCGTAAGCTCGAGCCTGCCAAGCTCGGCAATTTTCTCAACGTCTTTCTTAGTGATAGGCATACAGTCTCCAATCGGAGCAGGTCATGAACCTGACGATTATAGGAACCGCGCCGCAGGCTATCAAGGCGCGCTGCCATTTTCCATTTTTTATCTTCCATTTTTTATTTCTCATTGAAGAGAATCCGTCGATGACAAATATCAAATGGAAAATGGAAAATGGAAAATGGAAAATGAACCTGATCTACGGAAATCATGACTTGTTTTCATACCGTCATTCGCCATCGGCCTTCCCTCAAGCTATAATCCAACGTCAATCTTCAATCAATCGCTGTAGTTGACCAGGGAGTGATTAGGAGTGGGACGACCATAAAAGTGTCTTGCGCGAATCCCACCCACGGCAGTGGGTGGATAGTTCAAGCCCAGCCTACACAGGGAGCGAACCGGGAATTCCCGTTTTCCTCTCCTTCTCTCCCCTCGCGGCGCGAGGAAAGAGATAACAACGCAAAGGGGGCGGGCCGCCGTCTTGTAGGCCGCACTTGAACAATCCACCCACTGCCGTGGGTGGGATTGGCACCGATTGCATTAGCGTCTTTGTTGAGGAGTCGTCCGAGCTAAAGTCCCGCTATCAATCACACCCAATTGACCATCACATCTTCACAGTGAGGAGAACATGCAACCTTTAGTTGGTTTGATAATGGGTTCAAAGTCCGATTGGGAAACGATGTCGCACGCCGCGCAGACTCTCGAAACTCTTGGCGTTCCATTCGAGGTGCGCGTTCTGTCCGCTCATCGTACCCCGGATCAACTGTTCGAGTACGTTGAATCTGCCGAAGGTCGAGGACTCGAAGTCATCATTGCGGCCGCTGGTGGCGCAGCGCACCTGGCGGGCGTCGCCGCAGCGAAGACGTTGCTGCCAGTGCTCGGAGTGCCGATGGAGTCGAAGTCGTTGAAGGGTTTGGACTCGCTGCTGTCGATGGTCCAGATGCCCGCCGGCATACCCGTGGGAACGCTGGCGATCGGCCGCGCCGGCGCGGTGAACGCTGCGTTGTTCGCCGCCGCGATATTGGGAATCAAGCGTCCCGAAGTCCGTGAGGAGATCAAGAAATACCGCGAGAACCAGACATGGGCGATTCTCGACCATCCCGACCCGCGGGAACCGTGATGCGCTGCGCTCTCACTTCTCTTCTCCCTTCGATTGACCGAAGGCGTGCGTGAAGAACCCCTTCAAGCTGCCTGTGATCCCGGTCGGCATTTCTCCCCCGCGAACCACCAGCACTGGGCACTCTGCGCGGTTGACGATTTCGCGAGTGATGTTTCCCATTATGTAACTTCGAAGGTTTCCGCTTTCGGGTGATGAGCCCGTGACCACCAGATCGTAGTCGCCGCGGCGAATCTCCTTGAACACCTCGCTGATCACCAGTCCGTGCCGCAGGCGCACATCGGTCGGGACGCCCATCACTTCAAGCGACTCTTTCTCTCGGCGCAGGTTTTGTCCCAGCACCGAGCTCGAATGAAGTAAGAGATTCACGTCCTCTTCCATCCTGATCAAATCCGTATAGACCGCCGGTGGTTCTGCCATCACGTGAAAGAGCGTTATGGACGCGCCCGCAGCTTTCGCTATCGCGCCCGAAAACTCGACCGCGCGGTCGATGTACTTCTCGCCGCCGCTGCAAACTAGAATGCGTTTGATGGTTTCGCGATTGCCGATGACGGCAAGCACGGGAGGCGCGACCGATTTGATTATCTTGTAAGCCTTCGCCGACATCAGGAACGGCCCTCGGGCGCCCTTGCGCACGGCGCCGATCACGACCAGATCGTAGCTGGTCTCTTCGGTGCGCTTGACTATCTCTTCGATGGGCTCGCCGGACTTGGTGATAACCTCCGCGTTTACGCCTCGTTCCTTGAGCAGTTGCTGCGCCCGCCGAAGCGAATCGAATGCGGCGTCCTCTTCGCCCGGTTTCTCGGTTATCCCTAGAATGGTAGTTTCGGCTCCGGACTTTTCGGCGATGAGCCCGCCAAAGCGAACGGCATTCTCAGCCTGAGCCGAACCGTCTGTGCATATCAAGAGTTTCATAGCAGATTCCAATTCGTGATGCGCGAGAC
>JBGQGO010000884.1:0-2132 GCA_041497455.1 Blastocatellia bacterium
GATCTGCCGAGAGCCGGATACAAGTTGGCGGGTACCTTTGAACTGAGGTTTTCCGGAAGGGTCTAATCTGACCTGACAAGGGTGACTCTCACCGGCTCCCCAAATTACCCAGCGCTCTTGCGGCCCCGGACGTTCGGTGGGAAACTCTGGGCACATGACTACATCCGGGAACGTGTCATGCTATCCTTAAGGCCGCTGGTATAAAGAGAAAGGGACTGAAACACCATGATTGACTTGAAGTATTCGCTGGTCATCGAGGCTACGACGGATGATCGGCCATTCCGTTGAAGATTGTCTTTACAAGGCTAAGCGGGGAATGGAAGAGCACGTCGTTGTTTTGCGGGAACATGACCTTCCCGTCCCCGAGCCGAGTGCCAATCCGACCGTGGTGATACAGAATGAGCGGCGCTTGGAGCCAGCCGCGTAGCGGCGTGGGTGTTGGCATGGGCTTATGGGTCTCAATCATAAAGTCATTTTCGGCATGAAGCTCAGGCAGTTCCGCGAACAGGCGGGCCTTTCGCTGACTGATCTCGGCGTGCGCATCAGGCTGTCGACTTCTTACCTTACCGAGATCGAGCACGGCAAGAAATATCCCAAAGCTGAAAAGATCGCGCGCATGGCTGAAGCGCTCGGGCGAAACTACGACGACCTGGTTTCCATCAGGCTCGACGAACACCTCAGCCCGCTTTCTAATTTTCTCGGTTCACCGGTGCTGCACAATTTCCCGTTTCACCTGTTCGGCATTTCGCCCGCTCAGGTGGTCGAGCTGATGACCCGCCAGCCGCTCGAAGCAAGCGCGCTTGTCAGCGCGCTGATCGGGATAGCCGAGAGTTACAACATCGGCGTCGAGCACCTGTACCGCTCCGCGCTGAGGTCTTACCAGGAGCTTCACGAGAACTACTTTCCTGAAATCGAGCGCGCCGTGGATGAATTCGCACACGATGCGAAGATCAAGGCCGATCCGACTCCGAACTTCACCGAGCTCCGGGCGCTTATCGAGAAGCGCTTCGACTACCGGCTCGACGAGAAGCAGTTGAGCAGGCATGCGAAGCTCCAGGGATTTCGGTCGGTGCTCGTCACGAAGAGGGGCAATCCCCCGGTGCTCCTGATCAATCCGGCGCTGAGCGAGCGGCAGAAAAAATTCATCCTCGCGCGCGAGATCGGCTATCAAGTGCTTGGCCTCAAGGATCGCGCGATGACCTCGGCGCCCGAGCGAGTCGATTCATTCGAGCAAGTGCTCAACGATTTCAAAGCCTCTTATTTTGCTGGCGCCTTGTTGATCAATCGTGAGCGGTTGCTTCCGGATATCAAGGAGTTCTTCGCGTTGGACCGCTGGCAGCCGCGACGCTTTCGCGAATTCCTGGAGAGGTACGAAGTCACCCCCGAGATTCTCATGTACCGGCTTACTGAAGTCCTGCCGGAGTACTTAGGGATCAAGCTGCACTTTCTGCGATTCAATCACGAAGCGGGCGAGTACCGGCTGGTGAAGCATTTGAACATGTCGCAGGTGCTGATCCCGGGCGGCACAGGGTTGGACGAGCACTATTGCCGCCGCTGGCTGGCGATCCGAATCCTTCACGATCTGGAGCGCGAGGGCGCAGGCCGCAAGAAGGTGGCTGAACCCATCGTTGGCGCGCAGCTCTCACGATTCGTTGACACAAACGAGCGGTACTTATGCGTCGCGATGGCCCGGCGCCTGGCGTTGAACCCTGCGGCGACCTCATCGGTATCGCTCGGTTTCCGTTGCGATGAGGAGTTTGAGCGAACCGTTCGATTCGCCAAAGATACTTCGATCACGCGGCTGGACATCGACGGAACGTGCGAACGCTGCCGGCTCAGCAAAGAAGAGTGCCAGGAGAGGGCCGTGCCGCCCCGCCTGCTCGAGCTTCAGCGAGCGCGGCGCGAGATCGAGCAGGAGCTGGCTTCTCTCACCTGAAACACGTCGTCCGCTCTCAAATGTCCGTACGTGTCCAACTGATTTGCATTGAAAATGGCGCGTCTTTAGGTTATAAGCAAGAACTCCCGAACTTTTCAGAGTAGGCTGGTTCTAGCTCTATGTTCAAAGCCCGTTTCCTCACCTGCGCTTTAATCTTGACCCTCTTAACAGCTGTGCCGGCTACGCGTGTCTCAGC
>JBGQGO010000885.1:0-2130 GCA_041497455.1 Blastocatellia bacterium
GCTCACCGTGCGAATGGCCGAAGCAGTGCATCGAGCGATTGGCTTCGAGAACGTGCCCATTGGCAACAGCGCTTCGAACAGCGCGAACATCGCCTTGCTGGCCGGGTTGCCGGCGATCTCGACCGGTTGCGCACCGTGTGGCGGCGATCACTCGTTGGGCGAGTGGTGCCAGATCGAGCCGCTCTATCGCGGCATAAAGAAGCTGATACTGCTCGAGGTAGCACTGACGGAAAAATGATGTAGCATAGACTTTAGTCTGTGTCTGGTAGTTCCCATACAGACGAATCACCGGCCACAGACTAAAGTCTATGCTACGACTGGAGGCACTATGAGAGGTTCAAACCTGTTGTTCATCGCAAGCTGGGTAATCCTACTGGTGGTTTCAGGAGCGATCGTTCTGTTCTCCGCCGAGTCGCTCTGGATCGCATACACTGGGAAGCCGGACTCCCTGACGAGAGAATACACGCTCACTGAAATCCAGGAACAGGGCGGAGACCAGGCAGTCAAAGCGTTCCGTGGACGCCGAGCTACGGCCGCGACCTGGGCGCTCGGCTACGCGCTTCTGGCGATCGCGGTTATTTGGATACCTTATCGACGAGCTGAGAAGTGGGCGTGGTGGGCGCTGTTTGTTTCACTGGGGCTGTCTCAGTTCTTGTCGCTCGGCCGCGCAATCACGTTAGGCACAACTGCCGGCACAGCCACGCCAGCGATCTTGCTCGCTTTCGTCTTGCTCGGGCTGCTGGCAGGCTCCCCGCGAGTGTTTGGGAATCGCGTCGGGGCGCACGAGAAATGAGAACTCGTTAAGCTACTGGCCGATACGTGGTGGATATGAAAGCGTCTCAGCAAGATCAGTGCTAAGGCTTGCCTCCACCGGAGCCACCGTTGGCGACTGTTTAATCGCGAAAGTCTGCCTCGATCGTAATAGTACCCTTGCGAGAGACGGCGCCGGGGTTGGCCCCCACCGAGTAAGTCACCACTCCGGCGCCAATACCGTTATCGTTCGAAGTAACCCTACATAACGTCAGGCACCCGAGACCCGCGCCATTGACACTGATTAACGCCGGTCTATATGATTCATCGTCACCGCAAAACATTTGAGCCGTGAGCCGAGACCGACCTATTCTAATCGGCGAACGCTCAACAAACTGGAGTAACTATGCTGGTCAGAAAAGCAGGATTGTTCATTCTCACAATCGCACTCCTAATCGGAACATCGGCGCTTGCACTCAACCCCGTAAGTACGGGGTTCGCGCCTTCTCTATACGCTGACACTGGTCGAAGCACACAGGCGGCGACCCAACTCTCCGCTGAGCGCGTCGCCAGGCACATTCAGTTTCTTGCTTCCGACAAGCTGCAAGGCCGGCGCGCGGGGACGCCCTTTGCCGACGAAGCGGCCGCCTACATCGAAAAAGAGTTTCGCAGCTATGGACTGAAGCCCGCCTCGTCCGCGGGGTTTCTTCAGCCGTTCACGTTTGTTTCAGCAGTAAAGCTCGGCGAGCAGAACACCTTTGAGGTGAAGGCCGCCAGCGGCGCTCGCTCGCTCAAGGTCGGCGAGGAGTTTATGCCTCTCGCCTTCTCTTCTTCTGAACCCGCCGCGGGAGAAGTAGAATTCGTCGGCTACGGCATCAGCGCGCCTGAGCTCGGGTTCGACAGCTACTCGGGCATCGATCCGAAGGGCAAGATCGTGATGATACTGCGAGGCAGTTCCGACGGTGACAATCCACACGGGAAGTTTGCTGAGTTCACACAGCCCGGGCTGGAGATTCAAAACAAGACGCTGAAGGCGAGAGAGAAAGGCGCGCGCGGAGTTGTCTTCGTCAGCGCCGAGAAGAGCTTTCATGAAGATCGCCTTTCCCGCTTGCGGCACGACCTGAACTTTTTGGATTCGGGGATTCCAACCGCGATCGTCAGCCGCGCCGCCGCCGCATCGATCCTGGGTTCGGGCGGCACATCTTTGGCCGATGCCGAAACGAAGGCGAAAGAACCGGCATCCGCTTTCTTGATCAAGGGCGTCACGGTTCAGCTCAAGACGGATGTCGTAAAACTCAACGGTAAGAGCGCAAACGTAGTCGGCGTGCTGCCGGGGAGCGATCCGCAACTCGCGTCTGAATACGTCGTCATCGGCGCGCA
>JBGQGO010000886.1:0-2128 GCA_041497455.1 Blastocatellia bacterium
CCGGCCAGAAACGGCATTCGCTGCTTTTGGAGTCAGTACGTATACTGGATGCCAGATGAAAAAAAAAGAGGCGACGCAGCGTGGGAAGACTGCGTCGCCCTTGTCTCTAGTTACTGTCCTCACCACAGTAACCGAGAATCGAGAACAGGAATTGATGTTGTCATCACCCGTATCTCTTGCCCCATCCACCATTGAGCAATCAAAGTGCCACGGATCGAGAAGCACTCATATCGGTTACGTCGCTCAACGTTTCATTGACTTATTGCTCCTGATCGACATTCTTCACAACCAGATCGAGCGGCCCGCACGTGTAAAAAGTACATAAGTTGGAAGAAATATTTACCGTCGTTTCGCCCCAACCTTTTCCTGGGGCGGGTTCTCGACGCCTTGGTGCGAGAATCGCAGGTCGTATTCTACGTTTGCCGCAAAAAAGCCGTCACGAATGGTTCTAATTCCAAGCGAGCTTGCAACTGGATGTCGCACGAAGTGGGCGGATGGTTCTGCGATGATATACTGAGGTCCGTGCGTATTCTGCTAGCCACAACCAATCAAGGCAAGATCGCCGAAGTGAGACGGATAATGGGCGAGCGACTGATCGAAGTAGCCGGCTTAGTCGATTCGGCATCGACAGACGAGATAGAGACGGGCTCGACGTTTGCGGAGAACGCTCTGCTGAAAGCCAGGTACTATCATCGAATCTCCAAACTCCCGACGGTTGCGGACGATTCCGGGTTGGAAAGCGAAGCGCTCGGTGGGGCGCCGGGTATCTACTCGGCCCGTTATGCAGGCCCAGTCGCGGGCGATGCTGGCCGGATTGCGAGGTTGCTCGATGAGATGAAAGACCTTTCGGATGAGCGTCGGCGCGCGCGGTTCACCTGCGCAGCTGCGGTTGTGTGGGAAGGCGGAGAGAAGGTCTTTCTGGACCAGGTGCAGGGTGTAATACTCGAGAGCGCACGTGGTGGGAATGGCTTCGGTTACGATCCAGTTTTTTTCTACGAGCCATTGGGAAAAACCTTCGCGGAGCTCACGCCATCAGAGAAAGCGGAAGTCAGTCACCGAGGCCGGGCTTTTCGCCGGCTCGCCGCGTGGTTGAGTAACTCAGGAGTGCTTGACACCCCGAGGTCGGGTGATAGAATTGTGGCTACCGCGGATTAGACCTCTGCTTATCAGACTAAGAGGTGACCTAATGAGACAAGCGACAAGACTGTTGGCTCTAATCGCACTTGGAGCAATCGCGTATGCCAGCGTGCCGGCTCAGGCTGCGGCCGGGCGTGGGTCCATACGAGGCGTTGTCATGGATGCGAGCGGCAGCCCGTTGATCGGTGCGGCCGTCGTAGTCCTGGCGGACGCCGAAGCAGCGAAGGCTGATAAGGTCGTTAGGCGAGCCAGCACCGATGGCGAAGGTAAGTTCACCGCAGCGGGCATCGCTCCGGGCCACTACCGCGTGAAAGCCGAAGCGGAGGGCTTCAAGCCGGTCGAGCTTGCGGCGGACGTAAAGCCTAACAAGGTCACCGTCTTCGATTCCATATTCTTGCGCCGGATAACCGCGCTCACTGACGAGACGAGTCTGAACACCGACTCGAAGTTCGCAGCTCGCCGGGTTCGCGGCACCATCTTCCATTACGATGAAGCAAAGAAGGATCCTGCCGCCGTGAATGACGATTCAACCGTCGCGTTGACGGGTCGCTCTACCGAGCTGCACGGGGCGGTGAATGCGTTCGGACAGACCACTGCGAGCGGCAGCGCTGACCGCAGCTCGTTCGCGGGTGCAAACTTCGCCGTGTCGGAGCAGATCGGCAGAGATGCGAATCTGGTAGTGAGTGGGCAGCTTGGCTATGGGAACGGAGCGCCGCAGAGTTTGAGAGCGCTGACCACGGCGCACGCGGGCAATCGTCATCGCGTCTCGGTCGCTATGGGCTATGGACGTTTCACCTTCTCTCGCCACAGCGCTATCCCGAGGCTCGGGCAGTTCTCGGTTTCCGCTACAGACACCTGGCAGGTCTCAGGCCCGGTGCTGATCGTTTATGGGCTGGAGTTTGCGCGATTCGCCGAGAGAGGATCGGGCACGAGCGTTCTGCCCAGGTTCGGAATAGCCCTCGACGCGGGAGCGCGAACTCGGGTGTTTGCG
>JBGQGO010000887.1:0-2121 GCA_041497455.1 Blastocatellia bacterium
AGTGCGGAGCAACAGCGCGCCACCGATCAAGAAAAAGATCGCGAAGTGAACCAGCTCGACCTGGCGAAGCGTGTTACCCCAGTGAACGAGCGAGTCTCTGCCAAACAACGCGTTAGCTCCGACCTGAACGTCGGGCTTGTAGTGCCAGAAAGCCTCAATGGTGACGAGCGCCAAAGCAGGCAAGTACAACGTCGCGATGATCGGACGCCGACGCACCGACAACCCTCGTCCGGACGGAAAGTTCGCGCAGAAGTGCAGGAATAGCGGAGCCAGTAGCAACCACGAGGCGCCATCAAGAAAGCTTATCAGCCGATCGAGCTTTGTGAACTCCATCGTCGGAGTGTAGAAGTAGTTGACAAATGAAAGCAGCGACCAAGCGTAGAAGTGATACGTTAGCGCGGCACGACGCTGTTTGAACAGCACGAACAACCCGATCGCGAGATACACCAACCCGACGAAAGCGAGGTAGAGCCCGCGTTCGAGATGCCGGCCGAGGGCCACCACTTTGAAATCGACGTCGTAAATCGGGTGCTTAATTCCATAAATGCCTTTAAGAACCCCATCCTGGTGCACGATCGCATAGCGTGCATTGTTTCCGACACCCTGATTCTCGAGATAGCGGGAAAGCGTTTCCGCGCGCGTGACTTCCTCATAATCCAGATTGCGAGCAGTCGCCTTGGCCCCGAAAGCATCATCGTATTTTCCAATGTAAAAGAACGCTCGGACGTAGTCACCCTTTCTTACGGCGGAAGCGAGAGGTGAATCCGGGTTGACCGATTTGGCTTGAACACCATCGGGCGTGTCGACCCATTCAACTCCATCATCAGCAACGGGTGGAAGGCTCAGACGGTCGCGCAGGTTGAGGATGCCCATCACGAAGAGCGCGACGGTTATCGCCAAAATGGCGATAAGCTTGGTCGTGCTCATCGGTTCTCTCATCTCAAACCCCTTGCGTGCTTCAATCAAAGAAGGAGGGCACCAAAAACCTGTGCTGCCTTGGTGCAACTGCTATTCCCGCTCTTGCACTCGCTTAATGCCAACTAAAACCAAGGTTTTAGCGCCCTTGTTGGAGGCGACTAAAGTACCAATTTCCATATTCTCGGAAGAGGCTCCAATTTTTTGGATACCGGCAAGTCCTTCTCTTTCAGTCAAGAAACGAGTGTGTGGGAGCATCGCAACAATACGCGAGCTTCGAGGATAATCTATGATCTCGACTAATACGGCTTGACCGGGTTGGCCTTTCGGGATCGCTTCACTAGAACCTGAGCGACAGCCCAATGCGAACCAGCCTGTGGAACCGGCTTGCTGCCAACTCCTGGCGCTCGTCGGTGATCGAGGCCTGTTGGTCCAACAGATTTCTTAGATCAACGACCGCCGCCCACTGTCCAGGTATAAAGCCAAGGCTGGGAAGTTCCTGTGTCAGCGAAACGCTCAGGTTCGGATCATAGGTGGAGATCTGCCCCTGAAACGGGTCAATCGCGAACAAAGCCTGTCCGGGAGAGAGCCGCAGCACGGTCGAAACCCGTGTGCCGGTGCTTACAAAGTTTGCGTCCAATTTCGCCGAGACGACGTGGAAGCGTCCGTTGCTGAAGAGATTCGCGGGCGTCGTTATGCCTCGACGATCAAGTTGCTGCCCTTCACCGAATGCGTAGCCCACAGAACCGTCGATGACCTTGTTAACGTGGCGACGGTAAACAACCCGCAGGCCTCGCGTACGTCCCGATTGATCTTCGACGCGCAGCGCTGGTTCAGCCTGGGAGGCATCGTTCGGCATCGAGAGCAACCCGACTCCGTGTCCTGACACCGTGTCCAGGAACGCCATCACCTCTAGAGACGACTTGTCCGATAGGATTTGTTCTCCCCCGAACTCGAGCCGGTAGCTGCGCTCCATCACGGGTTGTCCTCCCGCGATAGCTACCGGTTTTGGCTCAGAGAATTCTATTTCGCCCGATTCAAGATTGACTCTGGATTGAGCGTCACTGGACGAGCCCGGCACCAACCCCGCAAACACCCGAGTTCGCGCTCCCGCGTCGAGGGCTATTCCGAACCTGGGCAGAACGCTCGTGCCCGATCCTCTCTCGGCGAATCGCGCAAACTCCAGCCCATAAACGATCAGCACCG
>JBGQGO010000888.1:0-2098 GCA_041497455.1 Blastocatellia bacterium
GGACATCGCCGCTAACGGACGCGATGTGATCGAAGTCGTACTTCACCGAACGCGGGACCTGAACCTCGAAGCGAATGCTCGCGTCGCAGTTGCAGTGCTTGGGATAGTGTACGCCGACGTCTACGTTGGCCGTGCCGCTGCGGTCTTCGATCTCAATCATGTCACGGTCGCGGCCTTTCTTCGTACCGGTCACCACGATTGAATCACCGTCGTAGCCGGTTACTATCACGTCGCCTGATACGTTGCCGATTCGGATCTGGCCGCCCGCGCCGATCCGGTAGGTTTTCTGAAAGTCCTGAGCGGAAGCGGTAGCAGCCAGCGCGAATCCGGCCAGCACTGCCGCAATCGAAAATCGAAATAGTCTTCTGTTCATATGTGGTGGAACTCCTCCCGAAGCATTTTCACTACTGTTACGCCGAGTGAGTGGCAGGATAGTTCGAAAGGTTGCAGAGGATTCGTCGCAAGTCGATGCACCGGCCCACAGCCGCGAAGGGCATCGAGGTTGACTCGCGCTGGACGGGGTAACACAATGGTTCTTCCCGCTGACCTCCGGAGAGTGTTGAATGCTCAAGACCGCGATCATCGCGCTTTTTCTGTTGGCGCTCGTCGCTTGTGGCACGGCGCCGGCACCCACGCGGTCGAACGCGCAGCTCTTCTCGGTCATCTCAGAGCAAGCCGATCCGGCTGCGGGCAGCCTGACGCTGCTCATCAAAGTATCCGGCCCGGCTACGCAACCGAACGTGAAGTCGATAGTTGAGTCCATCATCGCCAATCGCAAGGGCGAGTACCGGCACATACTCGTGAAGTCATATACCGAGGGGATGGCCGCGAGCGATGCTCCGTTTGCGATTTCGAGGCTTGAAGACGGCGCCGTAACGCATCGCTTCAACTCGATGGCTGAAACTCAGAAAATCCAAACTCATTGAAGCTATGACTTGCAGCGCGGCTACGCCAAAACTAACGGAAGAAGAAATCGAAGAGCGGCTGACGCGTCTCGGCGGGTGGTCGCATGCCGAGAACTGGATCGAGAAGAAATACGAGTTCACAAACTTCCTTCGTGCGATGTCGTTTGTGAATGCGATTGCCTATGTTGCCGAGTCGATGAGCCATCATCCGGACATCATCGTTCGCTACAACGAAGTGACGTTGAGGAACTGGACTCATGCCGCCGGAGGCATAACCGAGTACGACTTCGCGCTCGCTGAGAAGATTGACGCGATAATTGAAAGCGGAGAGGTTCGTAGTTCGGCCTTCAGGCGGAAGTTGGTATGTTCGTCTCGCGGCAAGCTACCAACTTCCGCCTGAAGGCCGGACTAGGAACTCGGGACTACCAACTTTTCTTTCGAGGGGGAGAAGATGGGACTAATATCGGACGCGGACCGCGAGACTATACGAACACACTTTGACGAAAGCCTCACCGGCGACGTCGAGATCGTGATGTTCACCGAGCGCGAATCGCCGATCATCATTCCGGGCAAGCAGCCTTGCGAGATGTGCGCTCAGACCGAGGAACTGCTGGAAGAAGTCGCGGAGCTTTCAGATAAGCTGAAGCTGACCGTACACGAGATCTCCAGCGCGAAAGAGCAAGCCTTCGCGCTGGGCATCAATCGCGTGCCGGCCTTTGTCTTCGAAGGGGCGGCGCGCGGACAAGTGCGGTTCTTCGGGATACCATCGGGTTATGAGTTCTCTGCTTTGATCGCTGATCTGGTCGATGTCTCCACCGGCGCGACCGATCTCTCGGAGGAGACGCGAGAGTACCTGAGCGCGCTGACCGAGGACGTGAACATCAAGGTGTTCACGACACCCACCTGACCGTATTGCCCAGCAGCGGCCAGGTTGGCCCATCAGATGGCGGTTGAGAGCGAGCACGTGACGGCTGATGTTATCGAAGCGATGGAGTTCCCGGATCTCTCGCGCCGCTACGGCGTGAGGGGCGTGCCCAAGATTGTGATCAATGAAACAACCGAGTTCGTCGGTGCGCTGCCCGAGGCCGAGTATCTGGCTCACGTTCGCGCAGCAGTGGAAGGAAACGGAAAGAGTCCGTAGTCCGTAGTCCGTAGCTACGGACTACGGACTACTGACTACGGACTCTGCGCAA
>JBGQGO010000889.1:0-2095 GCA_041497455.1 Blastocatellia bacterium
AGTCAAAAGTGTGTCGACTGTCATCGCACGGGTGGCAAGATCAAGCGAGGGCCAAACCTCAACGCGTGCACGACGTGTCACCCTGAGGGTTGGAAGTAGTTCGGTTGGGCGGCAACGTTCCAAATACCACCAACGGCAGTTTGCGATCCAAGCGCTGCACATTTGAATCACCGACAGAGTTTGTAACGAACGGAGGAGAGCTTATGAACCAGGCGCGAAACAACCCAGCTTCGCCCAAGCGGCGGGAGTTTCTGGATTACCTGCTCGGCACAAGCATCGGCGCTACGCTGCTCGCGATCTTCTACCCCATACTCAAATTCGTGATTCCTCCGAAGATCGTCGAATCGGCGGAGAACTCGGTTGTCGCCGGGAGCGTGAAGGAGATCGCCGCCAACACTGGCAAGATTTTCAAGTTCGGCACCAAGCCCGGAATCCTGGTTCGAACTCCGGCTGGCGAACTGAAGGCGTTCTCGGCCGTCTGCACTCACCTGGACTGTATCGTTCAATACCGGCCCGACACTAAGCAGATTTGGTGTGCTTGTCACAACGGCCAATATAACATGAGCGGAAAGAACGTTGGGGGACCTCCCCCGCGCCCGCTCGAAGAGTACGTCGTAAACACTCGCGGCGACGAGATCGTCGTGTCCAAAGGATGAGCAACTATGAAATCAGACGCGCTTAGACTCTGGCTCGATGAGCGATTGGGCACCGCCGCGCTCGCGAAGCTGGCGCACAAGAAAGAGGTCCCGGTCCATCGCCACACTATCTGGTATTACTTCGGCGGCATGACTCTATTCTTGTTCATCGTTCAGGTGGCGACCGGGATAATGCTGCTGCTCTACTATCGCCCAAGCGCCGAGAACGCGTTCGAGAGCGTGCAGTTCATCATGACCGACGTGCTGTTCGGCTGGCTCGTTCGCTCGATTCATAGCTGGTCAGCCAATCTGCTCATCGCCACGATGTTCATTCACATGTTCAGCGTGTTCTTCATGAAGGCGTATCGCTCGCCGCGCGAGATCACCTGGGTCACGGGGTCGCTGCTGCTGTTCGTCTTTTTGTTCTTCGGCTTCAGCGGCTACTTGCTGCCGTGGAACAAGCTCGCTTTCTTCGCTACGAAGGTTGGAACCGACATCGCCGGAGTCATTCCCATCGTGGGCAACTTCTCGATGAGGTTTCTGCGCGGGGGCGAAGACGTGACCGGCGCAACGCTCACGCGCTTCTTCGGATTTCACGTAGCCGTGCTGCCGTTGTTGACGACGGTGATCCTCGGCGTTCACGCGTTGCTGGTGCAAAAGCACGGAATGAGCGTCCCGCCCGGCGTCGATACCGAGAAGCTCAAGACCATGAAGTTCGTCCCGAACTTTCTGATGCGCGATCTGATCGGCTGGGTCCTGGCGATTGGCTTGCTGGCCGCTCTGGCGGCGCTGTTCCCCTGGGAGCTGGGCGAAAAGGCCGACCCATTCGCGAGCGCTCCGGCAGGAATCAGACCCGAGTGGTATTTCGTTTTCATGTTTCAAACGCTGAAGCTGATCCCGTCGAAGGTCCTTTCGTTTGACGGCGAACTGATCGGGATTTTGGCGTTCACGCTCGGTGGTCTGTTCTGGGTTATCGTGCCGTTCCTGGACGGTTCGGCGGCCAATCGCAAGCGAAGCCGCATATTCACTACCATCGGTCTGGTTATCGTTCTTTATATCGTCGCGATGACGGTCTACGGCTACCTCGCCTGAAGGAGGCCCTGGTTATGGATCAACATTGTTCCCGTTTTGACTCGCGCGTTCGAAGAAACCGCTTCGTGACGCTTTCTGTCGCCCTCGGCGTCATCCTCCTCTCCTTCAGCTTCGCCGCCGCGCAAAAGAAAGACTCGTGCGTTGATTGTCACAAAGACATGCAAGGTCCGCTTAGCGAGCCGGTGGAGCTGTTAAAGAGCGACATACACCAATCGCGCGGGCTGTCGTGCGCCGATTGTCACGGAGGCGATCCTTCTCTGGACGATCCGACCGGCGCTATGAATCCGCTAAAGGGTTTCGTCGCCAAGCCGAAGCCTAAGGACGTTCCGCAGTTCTGCGGCAAGTGTCACAGTAATGCCGAGTTCATG
>JBGQGO010000890.1:0-2088 GCA_041497455.1 Blastocatellia bacterium
CAGTTTTCGCGCTCTCAAAGTGTGGATGTCGCTCAAAGCGCATGGGATCAACGCGTTCTCACGTCTCATCGAACAAAACGTGCGTCAGGCGCGCTACTGCGCGGACCTTATCGAAGCTCATCCCGATCTCGAGCTCGTAGCTCCCGTGGCACTCAACATCGTCTGTTTCAGGTTCGCTCCAAAGGACGCGCCAAGTGACGCGCTCAACCGGGTGAATGAAGAGATTCTCTTGCGCATACAGGAAAGCGGACTGGCAGTACCCTCAAGCACTGTGATCGGTGACGCGTTCGCGTTGCGCATCGCCATAACCAATCACCGGAGCAAGCGGGAAGATTTCGATCTGCTCGTCAAAGCAGCCTCCGAAATCGGCCACACGGTCGTTTCCGATTCGAAGCACTAAAAACGGTTCTCCCAATGCTTATACCCGGCAGTGAGCCACTCCGCGTTTCTCGAAGTACTGTTGATGACAATCCTCCGCCACCCAGAATTGCGAAGCAGGCGCGATCTCAGTGACGATCTCGCGCGAGTGTTTGCCTGACGCTTGAAGCCGCTCTTTGGAAGCTCGCGCGGCGGCCTCCGCTTCCGAGTTGTGAAAGAAGATCACCGATCTATACTGCGAGCCGACGTCGGGGCCTTGTCGATTGAGTGTGGTCGGATCGTGAACCTCCCAGAACACGTTGAGCAGTTGATCATATGACACCTGCGCCGGGTCGTAAGTCACTTCAACGCTCTCAGCGTGACCGGTTCTGCCTGAGCAGACGTCCTGATAAGTCGCGTCATCGAACCAGCCGCCGCTGTAGCCGACTCGCGTCGATACTACGCCCTCGACTTCGCGAAACGCCGCCTCGACTCCCCAAAAGCAGCCAGCTCCAAAAGTCGCAATCTTCATTTCTATCAGCTCACTTTCTAACGTGGTTTAAGAATTGTTGTCATCGCTTCGCGGAAAAGACAAGCTGCCTGCGCGACAACTCATCGAGAAAGTCTTCTTCCAGTAATGCCGCGTTGCAGCCGAAGTATTCCCCAGCCAAGCGGCGACGAGAGCAGTGATAAGCGCGCGGTGACCCCGTAAGACTCGCGATCTGATCCGAAGCTCCGAAAAAACGCGGAAATTCTTACACGGCGCTGCTGTAATCTTTACGCTTGTTTGCCCGCCTTGCTAAAGCCCAATCCCGTTTTGCCCAATGTTTCCGGCGTTCTTGACCATCCCAATTCGCCATCAATGGCGGCATAGCTATTGCAGACCCGACCGTGGGGCAGAGATACGGGTGATGATAAGTCACTTCCGGTCTCTTATGCGGTTATCGTGGTGAGGACGGTAACCACAATAGGCGATGCGGACGTTCTCTGCATCGCCTTTTTACATTCTACTAAAGTGGGAGAGAAGAACATTGAAAAGCAGATTCACGATCTTGATAGCTTTGACGACAGTTGTGGTACTGAGCTCCGTAGGATGCGCGACCAAGAAATACGCGCGCAACCGCATCAACGAGCGAGTCACTCCGCTTGAGCACCGCACCGGCGAGTTGGAAGAGACTTCGCGCCGCAACACACAGGACATCGGGCGGCTGTCGACTGACATAACCGACGTGCGAAGCAGAGCTGATCGCGCGCAATCGCAAGCGGACACCGCCCTGGGCCGGGCCGATGAAGCGAACACTCGCGTGACCGGCACGGAGCAATCGGTGAGCGATCTGCGAGCAAATCTTGATAACTACACGCTTCAGAACACTGCCTCGGTGCGCTTCAAGTTCGACAGCTACGAGCTGACGCCGGAAGCTAAGGAGTCACTCGATCAGTTGGCATCGCAGATCAAAGACCGCGAGAACTTCATCCTCGAGATCCAGGGTTTCGCTGATTGGGTTGGCAGCGACGCTTACAACAATCAGCTAACCCAGAAGCGCGCTGATGCCGTTCGCCGCTACGTAGCCGAGCAGCACAACGTCGCGCTGTTCCGCATGCACATACTCGGATTCGGCAAGATCCGTCCCGTGGCTGACAACACGACCCCCGAAGGCCGCGCAGAGAATCGCCGCGTCGAGATTCGGTTGCTGACTCGCAATATCGGAGGCGCCGCGGCCGCGCAGACCA
>JBGQGO010000891.1:0-2083 GCA_041497455.1 Blastocatellia bacterium
AACCGGCAAGGTCAAGTGCGGGCACGCGTACGCACGCCACATCTTGACTAAGAAATCAACCAAGCGGAAGCGTCAGCTCGACATCGACGGGATAGTGAAGAAGGCTGATGAAAAAGAGGTTAGGAGGATGCTTCCTTACGGCCGCGACTAGAATCGACATATGACGGGTGACCCTGCTGACTTACTCAGGATCGCGATAACGCGGTAATCCGATCAATGAAATCATAGGAGGGACTTATGCCTCGCGCAAAACGTGGAAACAAGCGTCTGCAGAAACGAAAAGGTATTTTGAAACTCGCCCGCGGCTACCGCGGCACCAAGAGCAAGCTATACCGTCACGCGAAAGAGCAGGTCGAGCGCTCATTGAACTTCGCATTCACCGGGCGCAAGCTCAAGAAGCGAGACTTCCGCTCGTTGTGGATCGTGCGCATCGGCGCCGCCGCTCGCCAGAACGGACTCAGCTACAGCCAGTTCATCCACGGGCTGAAGCTTGCAGAGATCAATTTGGATCGCAAGGTTCTCGCTGACCTGGCGGTCCATGAACCCGCGGCGTTCACGGAGATATCGGGCAAGGTTAAGCAAGCCATTGAATCGAGCCGCGCTACTGCAGCTTGATCAACGCTGACAATCAAGATGCGGGCGAGGCGGTGGTGTTGCTACTTGCCTCGCCCGCTAATCGCGTATGGACGAGAAACTGACAAAACTTCGGGAGCAGTTCCTTCACGACTTGCGCGCGGTTTCAAACGCTGACAGTTTGGGCGGATTGCGCGACAAGTATCTCGGCAGAAAGTCGGGACTGATCGCCGCCGAGAAAAAGCGCATCGGGTCTCTCTCTTCAGAGGAGCGCGCTGAGTTCGGCCGCCAGGTGAATGAGATCAGCGCCGAGGTGGAAGCCGAGATCGCCCGCCTCAGCGCACAGTTCGCGGCGGAGGCGGAAACGAGCGCGCTCGAGCGTGAGCAGATCGATGTCACCTTACCGGGCACGCGACCCAGGCCAGGTCATCTTCATCCGATCACACTTGTTCGCCAGAGGATCGAAGATGTGTTTGTCGCGATGGGGTATTCGGTCGAGGACGGACCTGAGATCGAAACGAGTTTTTATAACTTCGACGCACTCAACATTCCGCCGGGTCATCCGGCGCGTGAGTCGGCAGATACGTTTTACGTCTCCGAAGACCTTGCGCTGCGAAGCCAAACTTCCACGGTTCAGATACACACAATGCAGCGGCAGAGCCCGCCGCTTCGAGTCATCGCGCCCGGCCGGGTGTTTCGCCGCGACACGCCTGACCCTACTCACAACCCAATGTTCTTTCAGGTTGAAGGACTCAACGTTGACCGGCATATCACTCTTGCCGATCTGAAAGGGACCTTGCAGAAGTTTGTCGAAATGATGTTCGGAACGAACGTGCGGACTCGTTTCCGGCCATCGTATTTCCCGTTCACCGAGCCGTCTGCCGAAGTGGATTTCAGTTGCTACGTGTGCGGCGGCGCCGGTTGCCGCGTTTGCAAGGGCTCGGGCTGGATAGAGCTTGGTGGAAGTGGGATGGTTCACCCGAATGTGCTCGAGAAGGTCGGCATCGATCCCGAAGAGTTCTCGGGTTTCGCTTTCGGACTTGGCATAGACCGGATGGCCGGATTGATGTATGACATCGACGACATTCGACTACTCTTCGAAAACGACATCAGGTTCCTCGAACAATTCGCCTAAATCGGTTTCTGATTTCTAGTTTCTGGTTCGAACTAGACTAGAAGATGTGGTATCCGTGCAAATCCGTCGGATCAGTGTCATCCGTGGTCTATGCTGCAATAGCAAAGCGATTCTTCGGAAGGCATAGACCACGGATGACACTGATTCGACGGATTTGCACGGATTTGTTGCTGATTTGATCGCGAGCGAAATGCCAGCTAGAAGTAAACTAGAAACCAGGAACCAGGAACCAGTAACTATGCCCAACGGTGCACATCAACCCTTAGATAAAAGCGTCTTCATCCTGGGCGGGGCGGGGCTGGTCGGGACGCAGATTTGCTATCAGGTCGCGCGCGACCTCAAGCCTGAGAAGATCATCATCGCGTCACTCTTTCA
>JBGQGO010000892.1:0-2082 GCA_041497455.1 Blastocatellia bacterium
CGTTCGCTCGACCAGGTCAGCGATCAATCCGTCGAATTCATCACGCGTCAACTCGCGCCGATATGGTCCGCGCTCCGCTCCCAGATCGATCTCGATCAAGGCTGCGTCGGAGTCTGAGAGGTCGTGCTTTGCTTTAATGACGGCCTTTCGTATCGCCTGAAATACAGCCGGATCGTGTGCGACGCTCTTGCCCCCGCCGCGTTGGAGCTCATCGATGATCAATGTGATGAGCCGATTGTCCAGATCGTCACCGCCAAGATGCGTGTCACCGTTAGTCGAGAGCACCTCGAAGATGCCGTCTTTGAGCTTCAATATCGAGATGTCGAACGTGCCGCCGCCGAGATCATAAACGGCGACTATGGCCTCGTCTTTCTTGTCGATGCCGTACGCAAGCGAAGCTGCGGTCGGCTCATTCACGATCCGCAGCACTTCAAGCCCGGCCAGATGGCCCGCGTCTTTTGTAGCTTGCCGCTGAGCGTCGTTGAAATAAGCCGGAACAGTTATGACAGCCTGAGAAACTTCTTCGCCGAAGAACTGCGAAGCACGCTTCTTGAGATCACGAAGTATGAATGCGGAAATCTCGGGCGGGGTGAAGACGCGGTCGCCCATCTGGAACCCAATCACTTGCTCGCTGCCCGGCGCGATTTGAAAGGGAACGAGGCTGAGATCTTCCTGAACGTCGGCGCTGCCCCGTCCCATGAATCGCTTTACAGAATAGATCGCCTTGCGCGGTTCGGTGATGAGCCGATCGCGAGCTTCCTCACCGACGAGCAAGCGGTCTTGCTCGTGGTCGTAGTAAACGATCGACGGCACGAGCCCGTTGCCCGATTCGTCGCGAATAACTTCGGAACCGTTGTCACTCATATAAGCGACGAGGCTATTGGTGGTGCCGAGGTCTATACCGACTACGCGAGCAGACTTCGGGCGGCCGCTCAAGCTGAGTTCAATGACCGGCATTAATCAGAGTTCCTCCTGGATGCTATGAACGAGATGACGAACGTATGATCGATGCGAGAGCGACTCACTCATTCGATCGAGTAAAGGCTTCTTCTCGTCTGTCGCAGCGTTTCGATCCAAGGCGGAATCCCAGTCCTCAAACAGTGCGAGAAGCCGTTCGTCGATGCCGGCTAACTTTTCGCGCAAACCTGCGAGCGCATCTTCGAGCGCCGATCGGGCTTCAGCGACTTCGTGTTCATCGCCCATCCTTTTCGCAGCCTTCAACTCTTCAATTTGCATGTTCAACTCGAAGACCTCTTCCAACAGATCAGGCGGCGCCTTCTTCTCAGATTCCTTGTAGCCTTCAAGCGTCAGCAGATACGTGACGCGCGCGACCTTATCGCGCAATGTGCGATACGCGTCGTTTAGCATCGA
Organism: Blastocatellia bacterium; assembly: GCA_041497455.1. Classification (GTDB taxonomy): domain Bacteria; phylum Acidobacteriota; class Blastocatellia; order UBA7656; family UBA7656; genus Onstottus_A. The sequence goes on from JBGQGO010000892.1 coordinate 1,372, forward strand.
CGAGCGCTCCATACTTGCTTGCCGTTCAGCTTCGCTCGCGCTCATGAAGTAGTCGGGATGGAACTGCCGGCTAAGCGCGTAGAACGACTTCTCCAACTCGGATTCGTCGATGCGCAGCTTTCGCGGTAAGCCGAAGAAGCTGAAATGATCCGAGCCGGCGGCGACTGGTTGAATCTTTCCGCACTCAGAGCAAAAGTGCGCCCCGGCGGATTGAGCTCCGCAGTGCAGGCAGACGGTCTGAGAAACTCTTTCGGTGTTGATTGCAGCTTCAGCCATTCAAACTTTGCGTCTTTGCGTTAACACTCCCCTGCGAACAAAAAGATGGTTGAGTCGCAACGGCGCCCAACCATCAATCTCTTCCAAAATTGGTGTTCCAGCCAGAGGGCTGTCCCGGCTACTTGTACGGGCGTCTCTCCGTGGGCGCCCCTTCTCGAAATCTAGATTAAGGCGCAAGGAGGGGCGCCCACGGAGGGACGCCCGTACAGCCTACACCGCGAACGATTCGCCGCAGCCGCACGTGCCTGAAGACTTGGGATTGAGGAAGGTGAAACCTCTTTGCATCAGCCCCTCCTCTTTGTAATCAAGCGTCGAGCCGTCAAGGAACAGAAAGCTCTTCAGATCGACGAAGACTTTCACGCCGTCCTTCTCGAAGACCTTATCACCCGGCCGCTCTTCGGTATCGATCGCCAGGTTGTAGCTCATCCCCGAACA
>JBGQGO010000893.1:0-2082 GCA_041497455.1 Blastocatellia bacterium
AGCGGCGCGCGTTTGATGAGCGAGCGCTTGAACCGTTCTTCATCGACTGCCGGGCTCTCCCCGCGAGCGATCAACATTGCGGTGCGGTACGCATCTATTATCGAATAGAGATAAAAGACGAGGCCGGCAAGCGCAAAGACTCCGGCGGCCACCTTGAGGCTTGCGAGCTCAAATAGGCCTATGATCGACACGAAGTGAACGACCGCCTTGATGTTCTGACGATTGTAGACGGCGCCCATCCCCGGCAGCACCGCGAACAACGCTGCCAACCTTGCCCTGCCTCTTGGCCGGGCGTTGTCGTAGTTTTGCGAAAGGCCTTCGACGCCGAGCACTATGCAATCCTGGCAATAGGGATAACCTTTTATTCGGTGATCGCAGGCCTGACAAAGCGGCCGCGCGCAGCTCGAGCACTGGACTCGCGCGACGCTTGCTGTGTGATACGAACAATACATGATCAATTCTGCCTCTGATGAAAGCTCGTTCTGTCAGCTCCCATCGCTTAAAACGTTTTGCGTCCGGCTAGGGTTCAAGAAATCGCTGCAATCATGCGCGCAGGCTAATTCTTCTCGCTTGTTTCTATCCGCTTGTTCGAGTTCGGTTCCGGCTTTTGATTGTGATTGTCTTTGCCGTCTGACTTAGTCTCGCCGCCCAGCGTGTCCCAGAACTCGCCTATGCCCAACCCGACTCGCTCCAGCCGCGCAACAACCTTGTCGGTCTGCGTGTAGACGTCGGCGCCTTGAGTGTACAGCTCGGAAACCTTGACGTGCGCCTGGCGATAGATGCCTGTGACAGTTCCGTCGTCTGAGAATCCAAACAGCAAGAGGGCGAAAGTCGCGAACGCAAGCGAAGCCGCGGTCGCAAAAGTCCACCGGGCGCTCTGAGTCGGGTGAGGTATGAGGCAGCCGGCGAAGGCGGCGAAGCGATCAGCAACGCGGCGTGCAAGGCTTGGCGTACGCTCGGGCATCATTGCAATCAGGCGAGCTAGCAGAGGTTCCGCAACTTCCACTTCTTCGAAGGTGTGAACGGAATGGCAAGCGGCGACCGCATACACGACGCCGGTGAGCAACGTTGAGCACTCATCGCACTTTTCGGCGTGTTCTTCAAAGCGATGATAAGCCGGGGCAGGCACGAAGCCGTCAAGGAACTCGGTTATCAACTCCTCAAATCCGCTGCAGCCCAAAGCTCCGTGCTCAGCGGGAATGGCCGCGAGGGCCGTCTCGAGCAGCACCGGCAGTTCAAGTTCATCCTGTTGCTGGCAGGCACTAATTGCCGCCTTCACGTCGTCCATCAATGAGCGGCAAGCCCGGCACTGTAGCGCGTGCGCCCGAAACGAGGTCGCGTCTCCCGGCGCAAGCAAGCCGTCGAAGTAATCGCTAAGGGCGCTCTCGAATCTGTTGCAATCCATACTGTAATTAGTGGAGCAACACTCCACTCCTCCCAAATCAATACCCGCGCGGGCCGTGTGACGATCGGCCAGCCTTAGGCGTTATGTTTTTCTTCGCGCAGTACGACAGCCATTGAGCGCTGATCGTTTGAGCCTCTGACTTCGGGCTACCGATCGCTGGCCGTCTTAGTCAGGGTTCACTTTCATCCTGCGCAACACCTTGGCCAATTCAATCCGGCCTCGGTTGATGCGGCTCTTCACCGTGCCCTCGGGTATCTTCAGAAGATCGACTATTTCCTGGTACGTCAACTCCTCGATGTCTCGTAGGATGACGCACTCTCGCAGATCGTGAGAGAGCTTGTTGATCGCCGCGAGCACCTGCAGCCTTCGCTCCTGTCGTTCAAGTGTGCGGTGCGGGCTATCGCTCGCAGCGGACAGGCGATACTCGTGATTGGCAAGGTCGTCGCCCGAGTCGGTCGGCGTTCGCTGCCGCTTGCGATAGTCGTCAATGACCAGATTTCGAGCCAGGCGCATCAGCCAGTTGGACAGATCGCCCAGCGTCGGATCGTACTGGTTCAACGAGCGATAAACACGAATGAAGACCTCCTGCGTCAAGTCTTCGGCCGCGCTATGACTCGAAGTGAACCGGTAGGCCAGGTTGTAAATGCGCCTCGAGTACAGGCGCACAATTTCCGCCC
>JBGQGO010000894.1:0-2079 GCA_041497455.1 Blastocatellia bacterium
CACAATAGGAGAGCTCGCCTCGATCTACCGATTCGCAGCGGTCGTCTTCGTGGGAGGCAGCCTGGTCCCACGCGGAGGCCACAACATCATCGAGCCGGCCGCCTTTGCAAAACCCATTGTCGTAGGGCCGCATACCGAGGACTTTCGCCAGATAGTCTCGGACTTCGTGCAGGCAGACGCTGTCGTTCAGATCAGTGCTGCCGGCAACGACGTCGCGAATAGGCTCGCGCGGGAAATGATTCGGCTGTTATCCGACCGCGAACACGCACGCGCGATCGGCGAGCGAGCTCGTGATATCTTGCTCAAGAACCGAGGCGCGACTGATTGCACCGTCGCAGCGATTAGAGAATTGATGAGGATCGAAGAATAGAACATTGGTCCGTAGTCAGTAGTCCGTAGCTCGGAATCAGATGTCAACTAAACGACTCACCACTCACGACCGACCACGGACTACGGACTACGGACTACGGACTACGGACTACTGATGATTGTCGAGAAACACGAAAAGCTAAAGCGCGCTCTGCTGTGGCTGCCGGCGAAGGTGTACGAGCTTGCGATTCGCCTGCGCGTGGCGGCTTATGAGACCGGCTACCTGAAACAAAAGAAGCTCGATGCGACGGTGATCAGCGTGGGTAACCTGACGCTCGGGGGCGCGGGCAAGACGCCGATGGCCGACTACATTGCGCGCTACCTCAAATCCGAAGGGCACTCCGTCGCGATACTGACGCGAGGCTACGCGCGCGAGTCGTCCGGCATGCGAGTGCTGAATGATCCGTCGGCCGATAGCGTAGCTACGGGGTCTTATCGAGAGTTCGGTGATGAGCCTCTGATGCTGGCCCGCTCGCTTTCTGATGTTCCGATCATCGTCGACGAAGACAGATACAAAGCCGGGCGGTGGGTCGAATCCGAGTTTGGGGCGGAGGTCCTGGTGCTTGATGACGGGTATCAGCACCTTGCGCTGGCGCGCGACCTCAACATCCTGCTGATTGATGCGACCGACCCGCTCGGAGGTTTCGAGATGCTCCCGTTCGGCCGCCTGCGCGAACCGTTGTACGGGATCAAGAGAGCGGACGCAATAATCATCACTCGGGCGGACAGGCCATTCGATCAGGGACAGACTCAAGCGATCATCAAGTATTATTGTGGCGACAGAGTGCCGGTGATGTACTCCTACTCGACGATCACCAAACTGCGTCATCTTGCGACGGACGAGGTCTATGACGCAAAGAGCCTCGCCGGCTGGAATGTCGCCGTCGCGTGTGGCATCGGCAACCCCCAGGCGTTCGCTGAAGACATCTTGCAGGCTGGCATCAATATTGTGAGCGAGAGCTTCTTCGCCGATCATCACGCCTTCAAGCAAGAAGATCTTGACCGGCTCACCCGCGATGCCCAGGATGCGGGAGCAGACGCGATAGTCACTACCGAGAAAGACGCCGTGCGGCTCGAAGGTCTAACCCACGGCGATGTTCCAATCTACGCTGCTCAACTTGAAATCCAAAGCGACGATGAAGTGAGGCTCAAGAGTCTGTTGTTGAGAACGGTTAGAGTGGGGGGTGGTTAGTTTCTGCGGTTTAAACCCGGCGAGATTACACAACGCCGGCCATCCGGATGATCCCGCGAGCGCGCTCGGCTATCGCCGCGTAGTTTTCGTTTTTCAGATCACCGCTGGTGAACAGGCGGCCCCCAACCGAAATCGCGAAAGCGCCGGCGTTGAAATAGTCAACGATGTTCTCCGAACCAACTCCGCCCGCAACCGCGAGGCGAATATCGCTGAGTCGTGACGTGATCGCCGCAACGTACTCCGGCCCCCCCATCGACGATGCCGGGAACAAAGTCACGATCGGGACACCCATCGCCCAGGCGGTTGCAACCTCTGTTGGCGTGAGCGCCCCGATCACGGGAGGCACCAGCGAGCGGCGGCAGGCTTCGACGAGCGCAGCGCTCGTGTGAGGCATCGATATGAACTGCGCACCGCCCTTGATCGCGCGGTCCATCTGATCGTGGTTGGTCACCGAGCCCGCGCCTACACACACGCGGTCCCCGTAGCGATGTCGCAAGTCTGAGATGACCCTGAAGCTG
>JBGQGO010000895.1:0-2077 GCA_041497455.1 Blastocatellia bacterium
AACCCAGAACCCAGAACCCTGAACCAAAAGCGATGCCAGACAATCCACATCGACCCTTAGATAAGAGCATCTTCATCCTCGGCGGGGCGGGGCTGGTCGGGACGCAGATCTCCTACCAAGTCGCGCGCGACCTCACGCCCGAGAAGATCATAATCGCCTCGCTGTTTCAGAAGGAAGTTCGCGAGCTTGCCCACGAGCTTCGCAAAGAATTCCCTGCCATAACGTTCGTCGAGCTTTGGGGCAACATCTTCGTGCGCTCCGAGTTCGCGCGCGCAGATCGAGATGAGCTTCTTGCTAGCGCGGTGCGGCGGCGCTCGTTGTACGATGATCTGTTCGGCCCGCTCGACGGCGCGTACGAAAGATCGATGCTAGCCACCGCGGTCGGCGAGCACGGCGCCGACGTGCTTATCGATTGCGTCAATACCGCATCCGGGATCAGCTACCAGGATGTGTACACGAACTCGATCGAGGTTCGAAAATCTCTCGACTTCATCTCGGAACGTATCGAGGACCGCGACTTCAAGCAGATCTCGGACAATCGCAAACATATCGAGCGCACGTTTGAAACACTGTTGCTGTCGCAGTCGATTCCGCAGTTGATCCGGCACACCCAGTTGATCTACCGCGCTATGGTAACGGCCGGCACACGAGTCTACGTCAAGGTTGGAACGACCGGCACCGGCGGCATGGGGCTTAACATTCCTTACACTCACGGCGAAGACAAGCCCTCGGCGAAGCTGATGTCAAAGACCGCGATCGGATTCGCTCACACCGGGCTGATGTTTTTGATGGCGCGCACGCCGGGGGGGCCGATCGTCAAGGAGATCAAACCCGGCGCGATGATCGGATACAAGAAGGTTACTTATCAATCGCTCAAACATCACCGCGACAACACGCCGATATTCGTTTATGCGCCGCACAGTCAGCGCTTCGATGGTGAGCTCGAGCTGACGATGGCCAATCAGGAATTCAAAAAGCTCGGCGAGCTCGAGATGGTCGGCGTCGACACCGGCGAGAACGGCTTCTTCGCGCGAGGAGAATTCGAAGCGGTCACCTCGATTAATCAGATGGAGTTCGTCACGCCCGAAGAGATCGCCAGCAATGTCGTGCTGGAGATCAAAGGCAGCAACACCGGCGTGGATGTGATCGCGGCCATCGATTCCGCAATAATGGTTCCGAGCTACCGGGCCGGATACCTGCGCGGCTCGGCCATCGAGGCGATGCGAAGGCTCGAACACGAGACCCACTCGCATTCGATCGCGACCGGCGAGCTTGGTCCGCCAAAGCTAACGAAGTTACTCTACGAAGCTCACCTGTTAAAGACCAAGTACCGGACGCTTCAAGCGGTGGTCGAGCAGAGCCCGGAAGAAGTCTGCGAGGCGGTGTGGCGATACATCCAGCGCAATCATGATCTGCGCAACACTATCATCTCGATAGGAATTCCGATTCTTCCGCCCGAGGGTGATCGTCTTGTTCGCGGACCTCGCATCAACGTTCCGGAGTACGCCGGCCAAACGAGGTTGCCGGTGACCGAAGCCGCCATCGACGCGTGGGCCGAACGCGGCTGGCTCGATTTGAGGCCCAGCAACATTAATCGCTGGCAGGAGCGATTTCGCCGAATGCTGCGATCAGCGCAAACCATTCACCGTCAGGGGTCGGCTGCGATTACGATGGAAGCATATCGAAGCGAAGAGATCAGAATCGGCGAGGTGGTGGGCTGGATCTTCAACAATGAAGAGGAGGGTTATCGGATCAAATGAAGATGGCTTTGGCTTCGGCGAGTGTGCGAAAATCAACACGCTATGGTGACAGCGACTGTTCCAACCGTGACAGCGATGGAGGCTCAAGCGGAAGCCAGTCTTTTCCTGAGTGACCACCTTCCAGACCGCATTTCAGCGAGCGCGCCATCTCTTGACGAAGCGGCCCACGTGTGGCAGGTTCCTGTCATTCTCGCATATCCTCACCTTGGCGTTCTCGGCCAGGTTGGTGAAGTGATCGTGAGCGCCACTACGACGGAAGTGATTTCGTCCACGGCGATTGAAGACATGCTGACCGCGGCCCAGTTATTGGCCGAACA
>JBGQGO010000896.1:0-2076 GCA_041497455.1 Blastocatellia bacterium
ACCTCGCGGACCAGATCCAGATACTTTGGGTTACGTTCAACAAAGTAGATTATGGGCGACGTGTCAAAGCCGAGCCTTGTAACACCCGCAAGAGCGTCGTCGAGCTTGATTACGGGCGGTGGTCCCATTCTTTTCTCAGTTCATTGACGTATTCTTGGGCGTCGACTCCTTCCCAGAGTTCAGCGCCGAGCCCTTCCAGTTCTAGAAGGCTGCGTTCGCCTTGATGGGTTGATCGTTCCATCGCGCGGTTGATCATCTCCGCCAATCGCTTGCGCTCCTCAGGCGGCAGCCGTTTCACGTGCAGTTCGTATACTTCCTTGGCGCTTAATGCTTCCATTGCCTCGTTACCTCGGCGTCATTCTACCAGACTCTCGGAAGTTGCCGACACAGTATCTGCCGTCTTCGCTCCAAGTCTGCGTTTAGCTGCCCTGACCAAAGTCTCGCCCCGTGCTGCCGAAGCCACTCGAGCCGCGCGAAGTGTCATCCAGTTCATCAACCTTACTCAGCGTTACTTCTTCGACTCTCTGAATCACAAGTTGAGCGATGCGGTCGCCGCGCTTGATGTGAAACGGTTCGTGCATATCGGTGTTGATCATCACGATCGACATCTCTCCGCGGTAGCCGGAATCCACAAGCCCCGGCGAGTTCACAAGCGCGATCCCATGACGTGAAGCGAGCCCGCTTCTCGGCAGAACGAATCCGGCGTAGCCCCGCGGTATGGCTACAGCGATGCCGGTGGGTATGATCGCGCGCTCGCCAGGTTCGAGCACACAGTCCACGCGGCTCGGCAGGTCCAATCCTGCATCGCCCTCGTGCTGGTAACGAGGCATTGGTAAGTCTTCATCGAGCAGCTTGATCTGAACCTCTATCACATCTTCCTCTCGAGCAATTTGAAAGTGAACGCGTACTGATTCTTATCGCCGGCCGGTTGAAAGGCGCTCTGTGTCTCTGTCCACGAGTCGTGCTTCAGCTCAGGAAAGAATGTATCGGCGTCTACTTCAGCGTGAACTTGAGTCAAGTAGACTCGATCAGCCACGTCGAGCGTTTGGGTATAAATCTCAGCGCCTCCGATCACGAAGACTTCAGTTTCACCGCGATCTTGCGCAAGCGCGAGCGCGGCCTGAACCGAAGCGGCCACAAGACAGCCGTCAGGTTTGAAGCTGGCGTTGCGTGTGACGACGATCGTTTGTCTTCCTGGGAGCGGCTTGCCGATCGATTCGAATGTCTTGCGTCCGGCGATCATGTGGTGGCCCATCGTCAGCTCGCGAAATCTCTTCAGGTCTGAGGACAAGCGCCAGGGCAGCTTGCCTGCCTTGCCAATCCCGCGCTTCTCATCCATCGCCACTATCAGAGAGATGATCACACCGCCACCTCGGCTTTGATGTGCGGATGAGCCTCGTACCCGGCAAGCTCGAAGTCATCGTAGTCAAACTCGAATATCGATCGCACTGATCGATTGATCCGCATCCGCGGAAGCTTGAGCGGCTCGCGCGCGAGTTGAAGCCGAGCCTGCTCGATGTGATTCGAGTACAAGTGCGCGTCGCCAAGCGTGAGGATGAACTCGCCGGGTTCAAGATCGCACACTTGAGCCGCCATCATCGTGAGCAGCGAATAGGACGCGATGTTGAAAGGCAGCCCGAGGAAAATATCAGCCGATCGTTGATAGAGCTGACACGAGAGCTTTCCATCCGCGACGTAGAACTGAAAAAGCAGATGGCAAGGCGGCAACGCCATCTTCGGAATCTCACCCACGTTCCACGCGCTGACGATCAATCGGCGGGAGTCGGGTTTGGTTTTGATCTGATCGATCACCCGACTGATTTGATCGACCGCGCGCCCGTCGGCGGTCTTCCATGATCTCCATTGCGCGCCGTAGACTGGTCCCAGCTCCCCGTTCTCGCCGGCCCATTCGTTCCAGATGTTGATGCCGTGTTCTTGAAGGTACTTGACCTTGGTGTCGCCTCGCAGGAACCAGAGCAACTCATAGACGATTGACTTGATGTGGAGCTTCTTGGTTGTCAGAAGAGGGAAGCCCTCGCTCAGGTTGAACCGCATTTGATAGCCGAAGACGGACAG
>JBGQGO010000897.1:0-2074 GCA_041497455.1 Blastocatellia bacterium
AGCCTTGACCCACTGGTTCTTCAAAATGGGAAGACGGCGGGCAGCACTACTCTGCTGTCTTCTGCTTGTCGCGCTATTGATTCCCGCCTCGTTTGTCATCAGGTCAAACTCGACGAACGGCGTCTCGGGGCCCCCATCCGAGGCCGCTGCCCAAGATGGGATTGCCGCTGGCGCAGCCGAGGTTCGGAGAGGACAGATCAGAAAGACGCTCCTGCTTGACGGAGAACTTCGCGCGGTGTCTTCACGAACTATTTTCTCGTCGACCTCTGAAGAAGCGAAGATCACCTACCTTCCTCCTGAAGGCAGCATCGTAAAGGCCGGAGAACGCGTCGTAGAGCTGGACAATACCTCGATTCTTAGCAAGATCACGGATATCGATGAGAGGATCATCGCCGCCGAAAACGACATCGATAAGACCAGGTCCCAACACGAAGGCGCCCTTCGTGACATGGAGGTAGTGCTCAGCAATCTATGGCTGGTTTACGAACAATCAAAGCTCGATGTGAACGTCCCCGCGGCCGTTGTCCCGCGGCGCAAGTACCAGGAGAATCAACTGGCGTTTGACAAGAGTAAGACTGAATACGAGAACCAGCTCGCGAAAATCGAGCAGAAGAAAAAGGAGCAGGCTGCCGAACTGCAGGTCAAAGTCATCGAGAAAGACAAACTGGGCGTCAGGCTCAACCAGATCAAAGCCAACCTTGCGAGTATGACCTTGACTGCGCCCGCCGACGGGATGGTGATCTACGGCGACCACTGGATGGAGCGCCGCAAGATCCAGGTCGGGGACATGGTGTGGGGAGGGTTCCCGCTGGTCAGGCTGCCGGATTTGAAAGAGATGGAAGTGCTGGCCCAGGTCAATGAAGTTGATGGCCCTCGCCTTTCAGTCGGGCAAAAGGCGCAAGTCAGGCTCGACAGCTACCCCGGCATCGAGATCACTGGTTCGGTAAAGAACATCGCGCAGACCGCCATCAAGGCCAGTTGGATGGCCAAGGCCAAGGTCTTCCTTGTGGTCATCTCTCTCGACAAAACCGTGGTCGAGATCATGAAACCCGGGATGTCAGCCCAGGTAACGCTGGCGGTCAACGAACAACCTGCGCTGCTTCTCGTTCCCAGATCCGCGGTTCAGTTTGAAGCGGGCTCGGCGCAGGTGATGAGGCTCGAGGGAGAGAAAGACAGACGGGCCGTTGCTGTGACCGTGCTGTCGGCGGATCCCGTCTACTATGCCGTCGCGGACGATGGGGCGCTCAAAGAAGGCGATCGGATCTTGAGCAGATGGAACCGGGAGGAATAGCGAGTTTGTAGTCCGGCCTTCAGGCGGAAGTTCGTATTGCTTAGCCGGAGAGAGACGAAAGACGAACATACGAACTTCCGCCTGAAGGCCGAACTACGAACCAAGGTAGGAGTGAGCTATGAGTGAGACCACCCCTCAGACGAGCGAACCTCGAAGACTGCGGTCCAGGCTCACAACAAGCGCAGCGAAGCGGACCGGCATTGCTTTGTTCGTTCTTGCGGCTCTGATTGTGGGATTCTCGTTCTTGAGGTCAGGCGCTTTCTCGGCTGTGCTTCTGAAGAGTGGCGCAGCGGCGGACGAAATCGTTATTGCGTCACGCTCGATGAGCTTCTGGGTTGATGCAACGGGCACCTTGCGAGCGTCATCCGTGCGCAACTTCAGCGCCCCTCCGCCGTTTGGCGAATACTGGCAGTTTCAGATTGTGAGCCTGGCTCCTGAAGGCGGCAACGTAAAGACCGGCGATTCACTGATCAACTTCGATGCGCAGAAGGTGCGCGAAGACCTGCAGCGCTACCAGAGCGAGCTCGATCAAGCTAACAAGGAACTCGAGAAGACGAAGGTTTCGATCGACCTCGAGCGCCAGGAGCTGACGTCGCGGCTTGCTGCCGCCGAGAACAAGTTCGAGAAGCTGAAGTTGAAGCAGGGGGTAGGCTCCGACATTGAAGCGTCGAACGTAATCGAAAAGGACAACCTGGCCGTCGAACAAGCAAGGCGAGAGGTCGAAGCTCTGAAGGAGCGAATGGAGTGGCACAAGAAGTCGAGCGAGGCTTCCTATAACATCAT
>JBGQGO010000898.1:0-2074 GCA_041497455.1 Blastocatellia bacterium
GATCAACAGCACTGCGAGAATCACGGCCGCGCCGACTATGTACAATGCTGGGACTATCGGATACCCGAACGCCCGATACGGCCGCTCGGCATCGGGGCGCGTTCGCCGAAGCCTGAAAATTCCCGCGATGGTTAGTATGTAGAAGATCAATGCCGCCGATATGACGTAGTTCAGCAGATCGCCGTACAAATTGCCGTACGTCACCTCACTCGTTACAGGATTGATCTTTATGGTCCGTGGCAGCACGAGTGCCGCTGCCCAGATTCCCTGTATCCCGAGACCCCACGAAGGCACGTGCTTCTGGTTGAGCCGCCCCGCTGATTTGAAGAACAATCCATCGCGCGCCATCGCCCAGTACGCTCGGGCTCCCGCGAGAATCAGACCGTTGTTGCACCCAAAAGTCGAGACCATGATGAAGACTGCCATTATCGTCGCGCCCAAGCCGGGAAAGATCACATTAGCGGTCGCTGAAGCCACGCGATCGCTCGGCACACTTTGAATCGTCTCGAACGGGAGCGTTACTAGGTAAGCTACATTCGCGAGAAGGTACAGAGCGATCACCAGGAACGTCCCGAACGCCAGCGACAGCGGAATGTTGCGCTTGGGGTTCTTCACTTCTCCGGCGGTGAACGTGATGTTGTTCCATGCATCGGCGGAAAAGAGGGAGTTGGTTTGCGAAACGCAGATGCCTACGAACAATCCGAACATGGTGATCGCAGTCAGCCCGTTTGGACCGACGTCCTGAAGCTTGCCCCGCACGGTCCAGAGGTCTCCAAAGTTTGCGTGCGCCGCAGTTGCATTCCAGCCGATCACCAGACCCAGCACGATCAACGCTATCAACGCGGCGGTCTTAGCAAAGGTGAAAACGTTCTGAACGAACTTGCCGAGCTTCAGTCCGCGCGTGTTCATCCAGGTGAGCAGCGCAATCATCAACAGCCCAACCAACTGCGCGGTCGAAAGCGAAATCGCGTACCTTGACCCGAGATGGATCGGCGCGACAATGTAGTTGCTCTCGGAGAGTGTCGGCCATAGCACGCCAAAGTACCTGGCAAATCCGACCGCGACTGCCGCGACCGTGCCCGTCTGAATCACCATGAACAGAGTCCACCCGTAGAGGAACCCCCACATCGGCGAGAAGGCCTCGCGAATGTAGACGTATTGGCCGCCAGCCTTCGGCATCATCGCGGCAAGCTCGCCATAACTGAGCGCGCCTACTACCGTGAGCAAACCTGTGACTATCCACGCGACAAGAAGCCAGCCGGGCGAGCCGACCTGGCGGGCCATGTCTGCCGACACGATGAAGATCCCCGAGCCGATCATCGAGCCGGCGACGATCGTCGTTGAGTCCAGCAGTCCGAGCCCGCGAATAAATCCGGTCTTTTTGTCTTCGACTGCGACGGCGGCGTCGGCCATTGTGGTCTCCTCCGAGTAATTGTCCAACAAACTTCAGTTCGCCGATTGCCCAAGAGAGCGAATACCGCCGCGACAAACTGAAGTTTGCCGGACAGACCTCGCTCTAACTATTGTGCTTCAACAGCAGCAAGAAATAGATCACCGTCACCGCCGTCAGGACGATGGCGACGATCAAGCTCGAAGCCGTGATGCCCGCCTGGCCTTCGTTCCCGCCCTCGCGTCCGGCTCTTAGCGCCCGCGTTATTATGATCGGGCAAAGCACGAATGCATTCAGCGCCAGCGGAACGATCAAGAACCATGAGACTTCAAGCCAAGGCGCGAGTCGAAACACGTCGCCGAGCGCGGACGTCATCTTCGAAACGCCGCTCATCTCCTCGCGGGCCTTCAGTGCTTCGAGCCACACGTCGAAGCCTCGCATGAAAACCAGCAGCGCAACGCCGATGATAGCGAGCCATGTCCCTGTGTAAGCCGTGCGCGCGTCGTGTTCGGCTGGCCGCTCGGCGTGGTGACGGCCGGTCAGGCGGCTGTGAACGGCGCCGTAGCCAACATAGATGACGAATCCGAAATTCAGCCACGCCGCGAACCGTAGCCACGAAGTCGGCGGCAGAAAGTAGATCAGATAAAGACACGAGATGATGCCCAGGATGGGAATGACCAAACC
>JBGQGO010000899.1:0-2072 GCA_041497455.1 Blastocatellia bacterium
GCTTGCTCGGGCTCGGTCTCGCCAAGCTCTTTCTGAATCTGCTTCATTTGCTCGCGCAGAATAAAGTCGCGCTGCGCCTTGCCGAGTTCTTCCTGCGCCTGGTTCGCGATCTTGCTCCTGATCTCCAGTACCTCGACTTCACGGGCGAGGTATGTGTGCATCAGGTGAAGCACGTCACTTTCGGTGTCGGCCTCGAGCAGCGCCTGTTCCTGCGTGACGTTCAGATCGAGCACCGAACCCAGGAAGTAAGCGAGCCGCACCGCGTCGTCGGCTTGAACTATTATGTTCCGAATCTCCGGCGGAACGTTGGGAAGCAGGCTCAACGCTTTTTGAACCAGGACCTGAATGTTTCTTTGAAGCGCTTCGACCTCCGGAGTCTTCTCGCGCACGGGTTCCGGTAAGACCTCGACGCGGGCTTTCAGATGAGGCGCCTGCCCGGTGAATTCGATTAAGCGGAAACGCTCCTGACCCTGCACTATCAGATGCAACACTTCTTCAGCGCCCGGTGAGCGCATCATTCGGTTTATGACGACGACGGTGCCGGTCTTGTAGAGGTTGTCGGGCGTCGGCTCGGTATCGTTGTCCTCGCGCTGCGCCACCACGCCGAGCAATTTCTCTTCAGTGGACAGTGCAGCTTCCGCCGCCGCGAGCGACAACGGGCGTCCCACCGTTAGCGGCGTGATGCCCGACGGAAAAATCACGGTGTTCCTCAACGGCAGGATCGGCAACTCTAAAATTTTGTTCTCTGTCATTAGCTTGTACCCCTGAAATCACTGGCCGGTTGTCAGCGGCTAACAAGAAAACCCGCTGGCGGCTGATCACTCCTTCCGGCTCAAACACAATTCAAATGCAATATGAACCAGCCGTCCCGGCTTTCGGAGTGAATCTCCGCCCGCGACAAATCGCACGGGATCTTCAGAATGCGCTCGAAGCGGCTGTAGGTTATTTCGAGTTGATGATAGCTCCACCCTTCGGTGATCACGGTGTCCCGCCGGACTCCGCGCACTATCAGCTTGTCCTCGGCGATCAGCACTTCAACATCGTCCAGTTTGACTCCGGCGAGATCGAACTTGATCTTCCATCCTTCCGGGCATCGGTAGATGTCCACCGCCGGCTGCCACAGCGGGCCGCTCGGACGGCGATACTCGCTGCTGATTCGCTCTATGAAAATCCTCTTACTTCTTGACAACATGACCTTGCTCCACCGGCAGCGGAGACTTCAGTCTGCGCCTATATTGCTGCGCCCGCACAGAGACTAAAGTCGCTACGATTCACAGCAGATTCGCCGTTTCAACAAGCTCAGCCACCCCCAGATCACGAGACGTCAGGACACTGTCAATGAGCCCGTAATCGACGGCTTGCGTTGGGCTCAGAATAAAGTCTCGCTCGACGTCGCGGTCGGTCTTTTCGAAGGGCTGTCCCGTCAAGTCAGCCAGAATATGCGATAGCAGGTTTCGCGTTCGCAGAAGTTCTTCCGCGTAGATCTTCACGTCAGTCGCCTGGCCGGCGATGCCCTCAACCGACGGCTGATGAATGACTATCCTCGAATGAGGAAGCGAGAACCGCTTCCCTTTGGTACCCGCCGCGAGCAGTATTGCCGCCATCGAAGCCGCTTGACCCATGCATATCGTCACGATGTCAGGCCTGATAAAGTGCATCGTGTCATAGATGGCGAGTCCCGCGGTAATCGACCCCCCAGGGCTGTTGATGTAAATCGATATCTCCCGGTCGGGGTCCTCGGATTCCAGATAGAGCAATTCTGCTACGACGATGTTCGCCACCGGTTCGTCGATATCAGTTCCGAGAAAGATGATGTTCTCTTTCAGCAGCCTGGAATAGATATCGTAGTGGCGTTCACCTCTGCCGGTCGTTTCAACAACTGTTGGTATTAAAACCATATCATTAGTCCTTAGTCCGTGGTCCGTGGTCCTGACTAATTCAGAATCTCAACACTGCGCCGATGCCCGCTTCAGCCAGCTTCGCCGCCGCTTCGCCGGACACCAATTGAACCTTGCCACCCATGTCGAGCACCCGGTGCGAAGCGCGATTGATTAAATCCGGCGCCGCCTCGA
>JBGQGO010000900.1:0-2071 GCA_041497455.1 Blastocatellia bacterium
ATGACGTTTCGGCGATGGGCTTCGGCGAGCGCGTCGGCGATCTCGAGCGAGAACTCGAGCGATTGATCGAGCGGGAGCGGACGCCCGCCGATGAACTTCTTGAGCGTCTTGCCGTCGATGTACTGCATCACGAAGAAGAGCACATCTTCGGCTTCGTTAACTTCGTAGACCGTGCAGATGTTCGGGTGATCGATGGCCGACGCGGCGCGAGCCTCTCGCAAGAAGCGCGCGCGAGCTTTCTCGTCACCCACCAGGTCGGCTGAAAGCGCTTTGATGGCGACGGTGCGATGAAGCTTGGTGTCTTCGGCTTTGTAGACGACACCCATGCCGCCTTTTCCAATCTCTTTCAATATGCGGTAGTGGAGTATGGTTTTTCCAACCATCGACATGAACCCGAGCGCGACCTCTACGCTTGCGACGATTATACACACGCGAGGATTACGGGCAAGAGAGGATGGTTGGGCTGGGCTAATCCCACCCACTGGGAGAGACCGTGAAAAGGCGCACGAATCCCCCAACCGGCAGGTTGGGGATCTTTCACGTTAGCCTACGCGCGCAGAGGGGCCAGGTCCTCCCGTAATCCCCCAACCGGCAGGTTGGGGATCTTTCAGATTCGGCCTACGCCGGCCCGAGCGCGCGATCTCTTGTAGGCTGGGGTGAAACATCCCCAACCTCCCGGTTGGGGGATTGCGGGAGCCGCCGCCCCGTTTCCTGTAGGCGTGAAACATCCCCAACCTCCCGGTTGGGGGATTGCGGGGAGCCGCCGCCCCGTTTCCTGTAGGCCGGAGTGAAACATCCCCAACCTCCCGGTTGGGGGATTGCGGGGAGCCGCCGCCCCGTTTCCTGTAGGCTGAAGTGAAAGCACCCCAACCTGCCGGTTGGAGGATTCTCGCCCCTTCTCACAAGAGTCTCTGACGAGAGTGGGTATGAGCGCGGTGAACTTCAAGACGCAAGGACCTGACGCACACCCGTGTTCCAGCGTGCAGCGTTGTTCAGCCTCGTAATGACTAATTGACGTCTACATGCCGACCGACTAGAATCACCGTGAACTGTGAGTGATCTGTAGCTGAGCCCCCTAAAGCCGTTTCTCAAATGCCTACATCCAGGGAAAACAGAATAAGCCAGATTTTCGACGAGGTCGGACGAGGCTCGAGCTTAGGCCACGCGCTGGGCTTGATTGCCGACCAGCTCGCCGCCGACATCGGCGCGCCTACTTGCAAGATCTGGGTCGTCAAGCGCGGCGACATTTGTAATCGCTGCCCGCTTGCCGACTCGTGCTCGAACAGGCAGATGTGCATGCACCTGGTCGCCGCTAGCGGCGCAGTAGTAGAGCGCGAGTATCCGCGCATACCGCTCTCGGTCTTAACCGCGCCGCTGATCACTCGCGGAGGGATTGCTGACTTCAGCGATTCGCAGGGAGCCGGTGACAAGCTGTTTGGCTTGCAACGCAGCAGCCCAAGTCAAAGCTCCGATTCGTACGCGCTCTATCCGCTGCGAGGCGTATCGGGCACAGTCGGTTTGATCGGAGTGTTCAACCAGCGCCGGTTCCGGCAACAAGAACTGCGAATGATCGAGGACCTGGCGCCGGCCGCAGTCGCTGCGATTCGCGTGGCCGAGCTTCAATCGCGCTGCGCCGCGTTGCGCACCAGGATCGACAAGGATGGCGGGGCTGCGGCAGCGGTTGAGCAGTCGCCAACGCCGCGCGAGAGCGAGCTTGAAGATGCGGTCGCTCAGCTCACGCGGCAGGTCGCGCAGCTTCAAGTCGAGCGCGAGTCCGTGCTCAAGACTTCGGCGCACCATGAAAAACTGAGCCGCGAGCTTCAAGCGCGGGTCGATATGCTCGTCGACGCCCATCAGCAAAGCGGGCACGAAGCTTCCGCCATGGCTTATGAGGTTGAAGCTGAGCGCCGCCGGTTAGAGGAAGAGAACGCGCAACTCAAGAGCCGTTTCGCAGCGCTTGAAGCGAGCCTCGGCGAACTCAATAAGATGCGCGAGAAACTCACCGACGAAATGGCTGAGCGCAGCCAGCAGATCGAGCTGTTTAGAGCGCACCTGTCGGCGCTACAGGAGC
>JBGQGO010000901.1:0-2069 GCA_041497455.1 Blastocatellia bacterium
ACGCGGAGTTTCAAAAAGCGTTCGCGCTATCAGGTGAAGACGTCGAGTTGCTTTCGGCGCGTGGCCACTTCTACGCGATCGTGGGAGAGACAGACAAGGCGAATGAGGTGCTGAGGCAACTAGAGGCCCCTGCGAAATCCACGTACGTTCCGTCGTACCTGGTCGCGAGGATCTACCTGGGTCTGGGCGACATTGACCGCGTGTTTGAATTGCTCGAAAAGGCTTTTGATGAGAGGTACGGCTATCTCGCGTATTTCAACGTTGAGCCTATATTCGACGGCATCCGGGCGGACGCCCGGTTCGAAGAGTTAGTCCGCCGCGTCGGCCTTAGATAAGGGCGCCGTCCTTCAGAAACAGCGATCGCTCGTAGCGGTAGCAATCAATCCTCATCTCGCTGATTAGGAACGTAGCCGGCGAGCAAACGTAGCGATCCGGAGGCAAGGCGGCGTAGGCGGACTGAGTCAGTAGGATTTCGCTCTTTCCGGCGAGGTCTTCGCCGAGCTTGCACGCGATGTTCACCTCGGCCCCGAAGATATCCTTTTCGTCAATCACCAGA
This sequence comes from Blastocatellia bacterium, assembly GCA_041497455.1. Taxonomy (GTDB): domain Bacteria; phylum Acidobacteriota; class Blastocatellia; order UBA7656; family UBA7656; genus Onstottus_A. The sequence goes on from JBGQGO010000901.1 coordinate 557, forward strand.
GTCGCGCCGTAGCCGATGCCGATGCTGCCAAATATGTCGCGGTCCGGGGGCACGACGCTGTTCACTGCGTCAAAGGCTCGAAAGATGTCAAGCGCCGATTCAAGCGCGAGCGCCGGATCGTCAAAGATGGCATAGAGGTTATCGGCTTCTTGCTTGATTACCACGCCTCCGTTTCCCGTGACGGCCGGCCGCGCCGCTCCTTCCATCTGATGAATCATCGCAAGGTAGTGAATGATCCCGTACTCAACCGTCAACCGGGAAAACCCGACCATATCGAGCACAAGCACCGCCACGTTACGCTGGAACGCGTCGCGTAGCTGGTTGTCGATTTCATCGGCGCGGTCAGGAAACTGATTGCGGACCGCGAGCAGACGCCTCAACAGCGCGCGGCCGCTGCGAGAGTGCGAGCGAGGAGTGGAAGCCGGAGACCTCTTCACGTACGGCAACCTTACTCGGGCATTTGAGCTTTCAGCTCCGAGATCTTGGCGGAAGATTAACGGTTCGTTCGCCGGTTGAGCTACTTGCCCTTGATAAACTCGCGTAGGTACCCACCGACCAGCGCCGGTTTTTCGTGAATGACCCAGTGCGTTCCATCCGGTATGCGCTTGATCGTCAAGTTCGAGACGTACTTATCGAGCCCGTCGAGATTGCCGGTCAGCAAGGCGATGTCCTTCTCGCCCCAGATGACGAGGGTCGGCACCTTCACTTCGAGCGACGGCATGCCGGCGGCAGAGTTAGCGGCGTTCGTATCGCCTTCAGCGGGCGGCCCCACGCGCGCGGCGCGATAGTAATTCAAACCGCCGGTCAGGGCTCCCGGTTGCGACCAGGCTCCTATGTAAGCCTCCTTGTCTTCTTCCGTGAACACGCCGTTCTTCAGTCCTTCACCTAACACAATCTGCACGAGAAGGGCGTAGTTGTTAGCGGAAAGAGTCTGCTCTGCCTGTTCGCTGCGGAACATAAGCATGTATGAACTCGCCTTTTGCTGAGCAGGATTATCGCGGAGCTCGCGCTGGAACACGCCGGGATGCGGCGCGTTGATGATGACGAGTTTCTCGAGATAGTCGGGGTGAGCTATTGCGAACGCCCAGGCGATCGCGCCGCCCCAATCGTGCGCTACCAGAATGAACTTCTTGTGACCGAGCTTCTCGGCGAGCGCGCGCAGGTCTTCGACCATGTACTTAACCTGATACTGATCGACGCCGGCAGGCTTCGACGAGAGGTTGTAGCCGCGCATATCCGGAGCCACCGCCTGGTAATCTTGCCCGAACTCCGCGAGCTGATTCTTCCACTCGTACCAGAACTCGGGGAAGCCGTGTACGAACATGATCAACTTCCCTTTGCCCGCAGTCACGTAGTGCAGGCGGACCCCATTCACATCGGCGTATTCGTGTTTGAGCATTGGCGCCTTCGCTTCCTTCTTCTGGTTATTGGCTTTAGGGGCCGGCTTATTCTGACCACCGGCATAAACGCACGTGACCGCGGTCAGGAGCGTGGCCGAGATAAGTCGATGCAT
>JBGQGO010000902.1:0-2066 GCA_041497455.1 Blastocatellia bacterium
CATCGCGATGTACGGCTCCTCAATCGACCGTCACAACCCCGGCGCGAAAGTCGACGATCAATGAGTATGAGTCCCTCTGTGGAATCAAAGGTAAGACTCACAGGACAATCACCATGTCTTTGGGGAGCTTGCCGGTGTAGAGTATGGCAGAATGCTTGGGCCGCAGCTCTCGCGCCTTGCGGTAAACCTCATCTCTGTCCCGGCTGTGCCACAAGACTTTCCCGCCCTTGATCTCAAGCGACTCGCTGGTATCGGGATCCTCAAGCAGAACCCACTCCGATACAAACCGGTTGTTGATCTCGTCAAGCAGCATTATTTCTCCCATTTCGCATCACCTTCTTTCTGAGGTAACCTTCAATCTGCCCGTAAGACCCGGTTGATTGTCCGGGAGCTTGATGTAAGAATCATCAACTATATCGAGCACTTGTGAGTTTCTCAAGCGAGCGGCCGATCGAGCGTGAGCGGCCCTGTTGCGCTGGATCGATCGGCGGCGACTGACGCCGGTAAGCGAGGCGAATCGAATTGAGCAGGACGCCCTTCAAACTCGTTAGTACGGAGCCAGGCCTGGAACAGGCTCTAGGAGCCATCTCCAGCCATCCGGTTATCGGAGTCGATACCGAAACCACCTCGCTTAGTCCTTTCCAAGGCGACGTTCGCCTGCTGCAACTCGCAACTCCCGAACAAAGCTTCGTCATCGACCTCTTCCAACTCCCGGCGCTCAAGCATCGGGGGCTGCGGGAGCTCCTCTCATCGGCGCAACCAGTCAAAGTCTTCCACAACGCAAAGTTCGATTTGAAGATGTTGCTCCATCACTTCGGTCTGGAAGTGCGCGGGCTGTTCGACACTTTGCTGGCGAGCCAGTTGATCGGCGCGGGTCGAAACGAAGGCGGGCACGGGCTTGCGGCCGTAAGCGACCGGCACCTTGGCGAGCTCGTGGACAAGTCGATGCAGGTGAGCGACTGGTCCGGCCGGCTCACCGACGCACAGTATGAGTACGCCGCCAAGGATGCCGAGCTGATGCTGCCGCTGTACGAGAAACTATCTGCGGGTCTTCGGGAACTGAGCCTCGAGGGCGTTGCGACGCTCGAGTTCGAATGCGTTCTTCCAATCGCAGCGATGGAGCTTGCCGGGATGGCGCTCGATGCGGATTGTTGGCGGGGACTGGTTGTTAATCTCGAACGCGCGCACGATGTCTTGTCTGATCAGTTGAAGCGCGAGCTTGCAGCAGGTATTCCGCAGCTCACGCTTTTCGGCGAGCCTCCGAACATCAACCTCGATAGCCCGACGCAGGTAACCGAAGCGCTCGCCCATATGGACATCAAGGTCGAGGGCACGCGAAGCTGGCAGCTTCAGCCTCTTGCGAAGGACCATCCGGCGATCGAGAAACTTCTGGAGTACCGCAGCGTTCAAAAGCTGCTTTCGAGTTACGGTCTTGCGCTGCTCGAACACATCAATCCGGTGACTGGACGTATACACGCGGACTTCAGGCAGATGGGCGCGACCGGCGGACGCATGAGTTGTTCGGACCCGAATCTCCAGCAGGTTCCCAATACACCCGAGTATCGTTCGTGCTTTCGCGCGCCGGCGGGCAGGAAGCTTGTTATCGCGGATTATTCGCAGATCGAGCTGCGTATACTTGCGGATTGGTCGCAAGACATCGCGCTCGTCAAGGCGCTGCTATCCGGCGAGGACTTGCACTGCGTGACAGCCAGTCAGATGTTTGGGATCTCGCTGGAGCAGGTGTCGAAGGATCAGCGGGCGGCCGCAAAGCAGCTCAACTACGGGATAATGTACGGGCTGGGCGCGCAAGGATTGGGCGCGCGAATCGGATGCTCGCTGGAAGAAGCCGAGGGCCTGCTGCGGAAATACTTCGAGGCTTACAGTGGAGTCGCCGCGTTCTTGCGCGATGCGGCGGACCGCGCGGTGGGCGATCGCGAGAGCCGCACGCGCTCCGGCCGGTTGATTTATTTCAGCTTCGACGCGAACGATCGCAGTCAGGTGGGCGCCACTCAACGGCTGGGCAAGAACGCACCGATTCAGGGCTCATCCGCGGACATCATCAAGCG
>JBGQGO010000903.1:0-2065 GCA_041497455.1 Blastocatellia bacterium
CCGAATCGCTTGACGCCAAGCCGCTGCGCGTTTGAGTCGCGTCCGTTTCGCGAACTCCCTACTCCCTTTTTGTGTGCCATAAGTCCTCTATCAAAAACCTTCAAGTGAAACGCCGGCCCTACAAAGCCCCGAATCTCACTGCGGCGCTTACTCTGATTTCTCTGAAGCCCCGCCGCCAACTGACTCGATGCGAACCGCGGTGAAGTTCTGGCGATGGCCGTGAGTTTTCTTGTACTGCTTGCGGCGCTTCTTCTTGAACACGATTATTTTTCGCGCCCGCCCGTGCTCGACGACGGTCCCTGTGACGCGGTGGCCTTCGAGCGATTCACCGATCTTAAACGCATCGCCGTCGGCCGCCAGTAACGCATCGAACTCGACCGATGATCCGACTTCAGCGGTTAAGGAGGGCACCTGCACGATGTCTCCCTCGTTAACTCGAAACTGCTTCCCTCCAGCCTGAATGATCGCGTATGCCACGGTTAGCTCCCTCCAAAAAATCGCTTCTGACGAAAGTCCAAGAGTATAGCGGGCGGTTGAAACGAGTGTCAACGCCTTGAAGCCTCATCCATCGAAGATGCGTGCGCCAACATACGTCGTTTGGAGTCGGCACAGCCACTACAAGCGGCTTTCCGTCTCACTATTCGCTAGCCTCGAAGTTCAGCTTCTCCACTCGTGTTCCTGGATGTGATTTCGTGGATCGGATCGGCTAGCGGGGCAGGACAGGTTTGAAGACTTGACGGAGGTCATCCTTGATCTCGCGGATGTCGGCTTCGAGACGGGCGAAGCGATCCTCGTATCGTTTGTCGTTCTGACGGATTTCGTTCCGCATCGTCTCAAGCTCGGCCTTCATCTCGTTTCTGAAGGCGGTGAACTGCTCGTTGAGCGCAGCCTGCGTTGAGCGCGCCGTGCCCAGTATGGTCAGGATGAATCCAAAGAAACTCAGTACGAACGTTCCGATGATCGTTATGAATTGCCAGTTGGTCATCTGCGCTCTCCAGCCACGTCACTTTACCACAACAAGATGCTGACAGTCAGCAAGATTGCCAAAGCAAAGTAGGTAACAGGCTGTTATCGTCACTTGACGTGGCTGTTGGATTCTCGGTTCTTAGGCCTTGTTTCCTCGGCGGCTCCTTATGATGGTCGCCGACACCGGCTCCGAGCCTTCGGGCAACTCGATGGGTTCCCATTCATCGTCCGGCAACTGGAGCTGCCGTAGTAATTCACGCTTTTCCTCATCCATTAGGTTCGGGTCGCCGCTCATCTGGTCCACACACTCTTCGTGGAAGCGCTCCAAATCGCCGATCTCAAATTCTTCTGGTCGAACCTCTTTTAACATATGCGCTCCTTTTAACCTAGCAGGCTGCTGAAAAAGTCGATGACACATAAACATTCACCTGCAATCCCACCAACTACGTTGGTGGGATTCGGGAGCCAGACGTTGCCCGCTGTGTAGGCCGAGTATGAACGCACCACCAACTGCGTTGGTGGGATTATCAAGAATCCTATTTCAGCGTGCACATAGAAGTCTAGGAAGGAGGCTTGCGGTGGAAGGAAGTCTGCTCGTCCGGTACAATCCGAGCTTCGAAATCCGAAGTTCGAAATTCTTATGCGCATTCTCGTTTGTGACGGACTAGAAAAGACCGGCGTCGACAAGCTCAAATCAGCCAGCGGCGTGACGGTAGACGAACAACCTTCGATCGGCGCCGACGAACTCGCTCTAATAATCGGCGGCTACGAAGCGCTGATTGTTCGCAGCAAGTCGAGGGTCACCGCCGACTTGATCGATCGAGCCGCCAATCTGCGTGTCGTAGGCCGGGCCGGTACCGGCGTCGATAACATAGACGTCGGCGCGGCCACGCAGCGTGGCATTGTGGTGATGAACGCCGCTGCCGGAAACACGGTCACCACCGCCGAGCACACCATGGCTATGCTGCTGGCGCTCGCGCGTCAGATTCCGCAGGCGGTGAATTCCACAAAAGCCGGCCGCTGGGAAAAGAACAAATTCCTTGGCGTCGAGTTGATGGGCAAGACGCTGGGGATCATCGGACTCGGCCGCATCGGAACC
>JBGQGO010000904.1:0-2062 GCA_041497455.1 Blastocatellia bacterium
ACTACTCGAGATGACAGTCGCAGATGTCACGCGCCCTGAAGACATCGACTTGAGTCTCAACAGCATGGAGCGGCTGTGGGCTGGAGAAACTCGGGCGGCGCTGATCGAGAAATTCTACGTACGAAAAGACGGTTCGCTCGTCAGCGCAAACTTGACCTTATCGGTAGTGCGCGATGGCTCCGGAAACCCGCTGTACTTCATTGGGGCCGTCGAAGACACGACCGAGCGGAGACGAGCAGAAGAAGCGCTGCGAGAAAGCGAGGAGCGATTCCGCGCGATATTCGAGCACGCTGCCGTCGGGATTGCTCAAGTGGCGCTGGATGGCACGTGGCTTCTGGATGGCACGTGGCTTATGGTTAATCAGCAACTCTGCTCCATAATCGGTTACACCCAAGCTGAACTACTCGGGCGGACCTTCCAGGAAGTGACGATCGCGGAAGACCTTGAAGCCAGTTTGGTCGGAAGGCAGATGTTGCTGGCTGGTGAGAGCGAAAAATACGCGCTGGAGAAGCGTTACGTTCGCAAGGACGGCTCACTCGTGTGGGTGCACGTGAGCTTCTCGCTGGTGCGTGACGCCTCGGGCGATCCTGAATACTTCCTTAGCGTCATTGAAGACATAAGCGAGCGGAAGCAGGCGGAACAAGCCCTCGTCCGTCTTGCCACAGCCGTCGAACAGGCAGGCGAGAGCATCGTCATCACTGACACAGACGGAACAATTCAATACGTGAATCCTGCCTTCGAGCGCACGACCGGCTACGCGCGGGACGAGATCATCGGCCAGAACTCTCGCTTGCTGAAAAGCGAAAAGCAAGACTCGGCCTTTTACCGCGACCTCTGGGAGACGATCAAACGAGGTGACGTGTGGACCGGACATTTCACCAACCGGAAAAAGGACGGAACCCTCTACGAAGAAGAGGCAACCATCTCGCCGGTTCGCGACGCATCAGGTAACGTCGTGAACTTCGTCGCGGTTAAGCGCGACGTAACCAAAGAAGTCGGGCTTGAAAACCAGCTCATGCAGGCGCAGAAGATGGAAGCCGTCGGACAACTCGCCGGCGGCATCGCGCACGACTTCAACAATCTGCTCACCGCCGTCATCGGCTACAGTCAGTTGGCCTTGAGAAACCTCGGCGATCGAGACCCCTTGCGCGCCGACATCGGTGAGATCGAGAAAGCGGGACTACGCGCAGCCGAGTTGACCGGTCAGCTTCTCGCGTTTAGCCGCAAGCAGGTATTTCAACCAAAGAATCTAGCCCTCAACGCGCTTGTTACCGATCTGCAAAAGATGCTCAGGCGTCTCATCGGCGAGGACATAGAACTGGCTGCAGTGCTCGACCTGGAACTCGGAACCGTCAAGGCCGACCCCGGGCAGTTGCAACAAGTCATCATGAACCTGATCGTCAATGCGCGGGACGCCATGCCAGGAGGAGGTAAGCTAACAATCGAGACGGCCAATGTTGATCTGGACAGTGATTACGCCGCTCAACACTTTGAAGTGATCCCCGGCGCGTACTGCATGCTCGCAATCAGCGATAACGGATGCGGCATGGAAGAAGAGACCAGGTCCCACATCTTCGAGCCGTTCTTCACCACCAAGGGCCTTGGCCGGGGAACTGGACTCGGGCTGTCGACGGTCTATGGAATCGTGAAACAGAGCGGCGGCTACATCTCGGTCTCCAGCGAGCCCGGTCACGGCACCACATTCAAGATCTATCTGCCTCGAGTCGCCGAACTCGCCGAAGAGGAGGATCTGCGGCGGGAGCCACTTTCGTTGCCGAACGGCGATGAAACGTTGCTGTTGGTTGAGGACGAGGCCGCTGTACGAGAACTTGCGGCTCGCGTCCTCAGGGAGTACGGTTACACAGTGTTGGAGGCATCAGATCCGTCTCAGGCTTTGCGCGCAATCGACGAGCACTCGGCGGATGAGATCCAACTCCTCGTCACTGATGTCGTGATGCCGCAGATGAGCGGCCGCGACCTGGCTGAACATCTTGCCCCGCTGCGTCCGGATATGCGTGTGCTCTACGTTTCCGGCTACACGGATCGAGCTATCGTTCACCAT
>JBGQGO010000905.1:0-2057 GCA_041497455.1 Blastocatellia bacterium
GCTTCGCCGGCGCCTTCTGCTTTCGATCGGTATAGCATCACTGTGGCCATGTCCAACGTCATCGCGTGGGTGGACACGAAAGGGCGCATCGCCACCCTTGCGGTTCCGTTGCAGAACTTCGCTGCAGTGCGTGAGGAATACTCGAGCTTCGTCCCGTCCTTCAAGGCCATCCTCTCGGCCAAAATGAAAGAGGCGGAGGTCGATTACGGAGCCCCGGCCGGTGCTCCGTTCAACGCAGAAGAGGTCACGGTCGAGGCTAAGGGCTTCACGCTCGCGGGCACTCTGCTTTTGCCGAAAACGGGCAAGCCGCCGTTCCCTGTAGTCGTCACCATCACGGGTTCGGGTCAGCAAACTCGCGATGAGTATCTGCCGCTTCCCGGGCTCGAGAAATACAGACCGTTTCGGCAGATCGCTGAAGCTCTCGCGAGTCGCGGCATTGCGGTGCTGCGCGTCGATGATCGCGGTGTCGGCAAATCAAAAGGTATCGACACGCTCAAGGTTTCGACCAGCGCCAACTTCGCGGATGATGTTCGCGCGCAGGTTGATTTCCTCCGCGAGCGCCGGGATGTCGATCCCAATCGCATTGTGCTCCTCGGCCACAGCGAGGGCGGAATGATCGCGCCGATGGTTGCCGCAAGCGATCCGAAGATCGCCGGAATCGTGTTGCTGGCCGGGACAGGCAAACGCGGAGACGCGATCATTGCCTATCAAGTCAATCAAGGTCTTGAGGGCGACCCAACTCTGACTGACGAAGCCAGAGCCAAAGCCCGCGCCGAACAGCAAGACGCAATGCGCAAAGCAATCGCAGGCGACGCATCAGCGCCCGAGCCGATGCGCAGCCCGTGGATGCGATACTTTCTTGCGTACGATCCGCTGCCAACTATTCGCAAAGTCCGCCAACCGATATTGATCCTGCAAGGCGAGATTGATCGGCAGGTGACCGCTGATCAGGCGGAGATGATCGCGAAAGCCGCTCGCGAGGCCGGCAATCGAGACGTTACGGCGCACGTGTTTCCGGGATTGAATCATCTCTTCCTGCCGGCGAAGACGGGCGCGGTCACTGAATACTCTTCGCTGGGCACGAATGCGATCCCCGATGACGTGATGAAGCAGCTAACGGATTGGCTTGTAGAAAAGCTGAAAGTGCAAAAGTGATCTTTGATGGACGGCGCTTTTTGGACTGCGTCGCCCTATTTGGACTGCGCCGCCCTATTCCGCATTCAGGTGACTATCGCATGCGTGGCGGCGCTTTTGTTTACGGGCGTTATGTAGTGCGGGAACAGATCTGTTGGTTGGTGTTCGATAAAAGCGCCGCCACGCATGCGATAGTCACCTGAACGCGGAATAGGGCGGCGCAGTCCAAATGAGGCAACCGCAGTCCAAATGACCCACAATCTCTGTCTAACATTGATGGTGTTGTTGGGACTCGTCATTGGCGACAGGGTCTCGTCGGCGCCGGAAACCGCTTCGGCTGATGGCGTAGACCCGGCGCTTCAACAAGTGCTGCGCGTAGCCATCGTCGGTTTCGCTCCTGCAATAGCCGCCAACAAGCCAAGGTCGGTTGCGCTCGCCGAGGCGCTGAGCCGTGACCCTCGAATCACCGTGATCGATCAATCAATCGTGCAGCCGGCGCTGGCAGGATTCGGTTACGATGGCTCGATCAACATGAGCAAAGACGAAGCGCGCAAGCTTGCGTCAGTGATCGGCTGTGACTTCTTCATAGTGGGCAAAGCTGAGTCGTTCACCCGCAGCGAGCACGCGAATGAATCGCACGAACAAGCTTACGCCGGAGTGATGATCGTGGATGGAAGGACCGGCGCGCTCACCGCATTCGACTTTGTATCCAACAAAGCGTCGACAACCGAAGCGGCTCAGCAATCTCTCATGAAAACCCTCGACGCACGGGCCGCCGGCTACGTAGATCGAATGATGCAAGTCCGCGCGCATGCTCCAACGCCTCGACCAAGAGATTCACCGAGCTCAGCTTCGACGGCGGGCGACCCCATCGAAGACATGCCGGCCGAAGACTCGCCCCGCTCGTTAGGCTTCAAGGCGCC
>JBGQGO010000906.1:0-2054 GCA_041497455.1 Blastocatellia bacterium
CGGTTGCGATGCCGCAGAAGAAGCCTGCCGGTAAATGGATCGAGCTGTTCAACGGCAAAGACCTCACCGGCTGGAAGCACATAGGGAAGGGAAGCTTCACCGTTGAAGACGGGGCGCTCGTGAGTCAGGGAGGCATGGGGTTGCTCTACTACGAGGCGCAATCGTTCCGGGATTTCACGATCGAGGTCGAATGGAAGGTGAAGAACGAGTGCAATAACTCGGGCATCTTCGTTCGTTTTCCCGAGAAGAGCGATGACCCGTGGTACTCGGTCACTCACGGCTACGAGATCCAGATTGATGACTGCGACAAGAAAGGGCTGAAGTTTCAGACTGGATCGGCTTACGACCAGTTTGCGGCCACAAAGCTCGCGTCAAAGCCGGCCGGCGAATGGAACAAGTATCAGATCACGATCGTGGGCCAGCACTACACCGTGGTGTTGAACGGCGAGAAGGTGAACGAGTTTGACGGCACACGCGGCGTCGAGGGCTACATTGGTCTGCAAAACCACGATCTGATTTCGCGCGTGTCGTTCCGGCGCGTCGCTGTAAGAGAGATTAAATAAGCACAAAAACACGAAGCCCTGGTGTTCGTAGTTCGGCCTTCAGGCGGAAGTTCGTAGGTGTGGTTGGGGTCTCAGCTTTTAAGCCTACGAACTTCCGCCTGAAGGCCGAACTACGAACGCAGATCCACAAACGCAGATCAGGAGGTCGGGAATGGATTCAAGAATCTACCTGCGACTCAGTCTGATGATGTTTCTCCAATTCTTTGTTTGGGGCGCGTGGTTTGTGACGCTTGGCACGCACCTGGATCATCTAGGCTTCACGGGGAAACAGATTGGCTACGCGTACTTGATGAACAACATCGCGGCCATCATTTCTCCCTTTTTCGTCGGGATGATCGCCGACCGGTACTTCGCCTCGCAAAAGGTTATGGGCGTGTTGCACTTGCTGGGCGGCGTTACTATGTATTTCGCCGCCAATGCGACTACGGTTGGATGGCTAATCGTAGGGTTGCTGCTTTACAACCTCGCCTACATGCCTACGCTTGCGCTGGTGAACGCAGTGTCCTTCCACCAGATGAAGAGTCCCGACGCGCAGTTCCCGCGGGTGCGAGTGTGGGGAACGATCGGCTGGATCGCGGCAGGCCTGGGCATCACATTCGTTCAGATCAAATTCTTCCCCGACATGGAGAAGAGCGAGCTTCCGATGAAGATGGCCGGGATTGCGTCGGTGTTGATGGGTTTGTACTCGTTCACTCTGCCCAACACTCCGCCGCAAAACGTGGGCAAGGAGGTGACCGCCGGCGAGGTGCTCGGGGTAAAGGCGCTCAGGTTGATGAAGGAGAGATCGTTCTTCGTATTTGTGCTCTGCTCGTTGTTGATCTCGATCCCGCTGGCCTTCTACTACAATTTCACCAATCTGTTTTTGAACGACCTTGGGATGCAGGGAGTCGCCGGCAAGCAGAGCATGGGTCAGATGTCGGAAGTCCTTTTTATGATCCTGATGCCGTTCTTCTTCGTGCGGCTCGGGGTAAAGAAAATGTTGTTGGTGGGTATGTTGGCGTGGGTGGCTCGGTACGCGCTCTTCGCCAACGGCAACCTCGGTCCCTCGGTGTGGATGCTGTATGCCGGTATTCTCTTGCATGGAATCTGCTACGACTTCTTCTTCGTAACCGGCCAGATTTACACTGACAGGAAAGCGTCGAAGGAGATTCGTGCAAGCGCGCAGGGCTTCATCGCGTTGATCACCTATGGAGTCGGCATCGGGGTTGGCTCGCTTGTTTCCGGATGGGTTGTCGATGCGTTCACGGTGAACACGGTGAAGAACTGGTCGGCGATCTGGTACATACCCTGCGCGTTCGCTGCGGCGATTGCTCTGTTCTTTGCGCTGACGTTTAGGGATAAAGCATCGGATAAGGCGGCCGATTCTCGTTGATTGCCTTCTCGCTAGTAACATAAGCGATTCGGGTCGAAGCGAAGAAACGGCGAGTGGTTTGAACTCAGCGCCGCAGATGTCACGGCGCTCAGACGACGGAAGTTCATGTGATGCTTGCA
>JBGQGO010000907.1:0-2054 GCA_041497455.1 Blastocatellia bacterium
CTATCACGGCGACTATGACGGCATCGCCGCCGACGGAAGCAACTTCTACCTTTCGTGGAGTGATGAGCGCAACAACGAAGCAGATGCCTTCTTCTCTCAAGTGCCGACGGTTCGGGATCCGAACACCCCGGATTTCAACATTTCAGCCGTGAAACAGTTCGATACGGTGATCGCCGGGAATTCGTCTGCATTTGACTGCATCACCAGCGGCCAGAACGGGTTTACGGGAAGCCTCAGTCTGAGCGCGTCGCCCGCCGTCAACGGCGTCACCTATACCTTTGCCAGCTCGCCGGTAAACGCAGGCGATATGGCTAGCCTGAATGTCTCAACATCGCCGAGCGTTCAGCCGGGAGCGTACTTGATTACCGTGACAGCAACCGGGTCGGGCTTGACCAGAAAGACAAACCTCCTCCTGACCATATTGAGTCCAACGCGCTTTGCAGGCTTGCCTTCGATCGCCTCCCGCACGAAAGGCTTCACGAGCCTGCAAGCAGGGATAAAGGTTGACGCAGCCGGAACGGTTCACGTCGTCTTCGACGATGATTCTGCGAAGGTAAGAAGCGATGACGTTTTCTACACGCAATCGGCCGACGCTGGCAGGATGTTCTCCGCGCCGATCAAAGTCTCCGGCACTTCGCCGCTAGCTCTTCAATCAACGCTTGCGCTGGACTCAGTCGGGAACCCTTACATAGTTTGGACGGGCGTCAATCCCAATCCCGCTCAAGGAACGTTCGCAACGTTTTTCACAAGGTCCACGGATCACGGCAGCACCTTCTCAGCGCCGGCCGTTGCGTCGGGCGCCTCACGCAGTGCGCAGAGCCCGAAGATTGCCGTAGACAAGAACGGCAACATCGCGATCGCCTACATAGACGCCGCAACGTCCGGTATTCCTGTTTTCGCAGTCCGCTCCTCTGATGGAGGAGCGAACTTTTCTGCGCCTTTGCGCGTTTCGCAGGCCGGTGAAAGTATCGGCAATCCGCCCTTCGTGGCGCTTGATTCCACCGGCGCTGCTTACGTTACCTATCAGGATAATTCCCAACAGCGGATAGCCATCAAGTTGGCCGTGGCGCCAGCCGGCCAAGACTTCGGCCCGCCGAAGGTCATCTCTAACTCTCAAGTCAATGCATTCGCTCCTCAGATTGCGATAGATAAGAACGACAACGTCTTCGTGACGTTCTACAACCGCTTCGCCCCAACCACCTCGACCTTCAATCGAGAAATCATCGTGATCAAGTCGACCGACAAAGGCAACACCTTTGGCCCGCAGGTCAACGTCTCAAACAATTCAACCCAGTCGCAATTTCCATCCTTGATCGTTGACGATCAGGGCCGTGTGAGCGTCGCCTGGGAAGATACTGCGGACGATCCACAACGAGACGTTTTCGTCGCGCGTTCCAACGACAGCGGAGTAACCTTCGGTTCTCCCATCAACTTGTCAGGAAACTCCGGGCGGTCTTTCGGCGCGTTCGGCGGAGCTGACGGTAATGGCAATCTGTTTGTTGCCTGGACCGACGACTCGGGGGCAAACACCGAAGTCTATGTTGCGTCGTTAAGCCCGGCCTCGCTTGGCCCGCCCGACTTCACGCTTAGCACAAACTCGGCGGCTTTCACGGTGCAGCGCGGCACGAGAGTCCAGTTGACTGTTGGGGTCAACCGCTTCGCTGGCTTTGCCGGGAACGTGACTGTGACGCCTCCTGATATGGCGGGTCTTAAAGCCAAAGCGCTGGACTTCACAGCAACGGCAAACGGCGGGGTGCTGAGCTTCAAGCTCAAGGGTGGCGGAGTAACCGGGCCTCAACTGCTGACGTTCACCGGCCGAGACGATGCCGGCAAGACACGGTCGGCTATCTTTGCGCTGGTAATTGAGCCGGCCCAGTAGCGGTGGGCCTCGAGCGTGCCTTGGAGCGCACGCATGCAAGCATCACATGAACTTCCGTCGTCTGAGCGCCGTGACATCTGCGGCGCTGAGTTCAAACCACTCGCCGTTTCTTCGCTTCGACCCGAATCGCTTATGTTACTAGCGAGAAGGCAATCAACGAGAATCGGCCGCCTTA
>JBGQGO010000908.1:0-2049 GCA_041497455.1 Blastocatellia bacterium
GCGGACAATGTCCACGGCGTCCTCTTCGCGGAAGCCGCTGCGGCGCACGTCGCGCTGAATCTCTGCGTCCAGCTTCTGGTCTTCCCATATCTCGATGCATTCGCGCATGTACTCGGTCAATAAGCGCACTGGATTTCGTCGCTTTTCCCGAGCCGCCTTTTGAAACTCCTTCCACAACGGAGAGTCGGAGAGAGTATTCTTTTCCATAGCGACAGGATTATATCAGAGGAAGGGGCGGTAGGCGCTGAAGAATATCCCGATCCAAGTGAAGCGGTACTTTGAGAAAGTTTGGTGCGGATGAGAGGACTTGAACCTCCACAGGATTGCTCCCACAGCGTCCTGAGCGCTGCGCGTCTACCATTCCGCCACATCCGCATGATCGGCGATTGTGATTCGAACGAACCGAAAATATACTAACTAGCGCTCGTAAACAGTGTCAATGGATTTCCGATTTCCGAATTCCGATTTTCGATTGAAACGGCGAGCACGGAGCCTTGATTCGCATTCCAGTGATCGAAATCGAGTACAATCTAAAATCGGCAATCGGAAATCGGAAATCGAAATGGTCACCACAAACTTATCGCCACAAAGGGTGCTTCAAGCGCTGCCGAAGTCCCGCGAACACGGCGTCACCCTCGTTCGGCTCGCCGAAGCGCTGAGCCTCTCCCAGTCCCAAACAGGCCGGTTCGGCGTGTTCTTGAAAGAGTTTGTCCGCGTTGGGCTCGCAGCGGCCAAAGGCGGACGCTACTGGCGGAAACAAGCTCCCGGCTTTTTGATAGGAACGCTTAGATGTACACGTTCGGGTCACGCCTTCGTCGTGCCCGATGACCCGAAAGAGCGAGAGAAGGGAGACCTCTTCGTAAACGCCCGCGCGATGGGCGCTGCCTTGCACGGCGATAGCGTGATAGCTCGCGTCACCGGCGTGCGCGAGCGTGGACGTGAGGGCCGAATCGAAGCGGTGTTGCATCACGCCAATGAAACGGTCATCGGAACATTCGTGAAGCTCAAATCCGAGAGCTTCGTCTCGCCCATCGATGAAAGGTTCCTCTACGAGACCAGCATTGCGCCGTCGGACACGCTCGGCGCGAGTGACGGCGACATCGTCAACGTCGAGATCACCAGGCCTCCAATCGCCGGACGGCCGCCGTGGGGACGCGTGATCGAAGTTCTCGGCCGGCCTGAACAGCCCGGCATCGATCTCGATATCATCATCAGAAAACATCACCTTCCACACGTCTTTCCCGAAGCTGCGCTCGCCGAAGCGGAAGCCATTCACGACGTCATAACCGAAGAACAACTCGCCGGGCGGGAGGATCTGCGTAAGACGCTGACGATCACGATCGATGGAGAGACAGCGCGCGACTTTGACGATGCCGTGTCGCTCGAAGAGCTGCCCAGCGGGCGTCTGCTTCTTGGGGTGCACATCGCCGATGTGAGCTACTACGTTCGCGAAGGGACCGCGCTCGACGAGGAAGCCTTGCAGCGCGGCACGTCCGTGTACTTTCCGGAGCGCGCCATTCCGATGCTGCCCGAGCGGCTTTCGAATGATGTCTGTTCGCTCAAGCCTCAAGTGGACCGGCTGACGATGTCGGCGCTGATCGAGCTTCACCGCAACGGCCGCGTCGTCGACTACCGGCTCACGCCTTCGGTGATACACAGCCGCGAGCGTATGACATACACCGCAGTCAACGAGATCATCACTAACCCTGAAGGCGAAACGGCGGGTGCTTATGCTCACGTCAAGGACATGCTTCTCAGGATGCACGAGTTGACGCTGCTTCTGATCAAGCGAAGAGAGGAGCGGGGAGCCATTGACTTCGATTTGCCCGAGGCTGAATTGTGGTTCAACGATGAAGGTCAGATCGGCGGCATCGCGCGGTCGGAGCGCAACATCGCGCATCGCCTGATCGAAGAGTTCATGCTGATGGCGAACGAAACGGTGGCGAAGCACCTCGAGTCATTGAGCATCCCGTTGCTCTACCGGATTCACGAAGAGCCAAACCCGGAAAAGATCGAAGAGTTCGCCGAGATCGCCGCGTCGTTCGGCCA
>JBGQGO010000909.1:0-2049 GCA_041497455.1 Blastocatellia bacterium
AATAGAATGATCGAGCTGGTCGGGTTGCCGCACGGCATAACGCGAGAAGGCACGCTGCAGCTTGATCAGAACACGCTCGACGCCTGGAAGGATGAGATGGACACTGTGTGGTTCTAATGTCAGAAACATGACGGGAGAAAGAGCTTGTGATTCGCAGGAAGAGACTAATAAAGTACCCCGCCTCGTTAGCCGGTGTACTTTTTGTTTCATTGATCATCTCAAACGTTCATCACCTTTCACGCTTGCCCAAGCCCGCCAATCCAAATCACGGAATGCCTCCTGCGACTGAGCCGCTTACGCCGATCGTCAAGCGATACGCGCCGTTCATATATGCGGCGACTGACAAATCCGGCGGCAGGCAGGACATCATCTCGAACATCGACTTCGATGGCGATCTGGTGGGCAACAACAACTGGGCAAACTTCGACCGCTTCGAGCTGAAGCCAACTGTCTACTACGCGATACTCGAGACCCAGACGCACTACTTTGTGTCTTATCATCTGTTTCATCCGCGCGATTGGAACCACTTCACGTTCTGGTTGAACGATACTCACGAAAACGACGGCGAGAACTTTCAGGTAGTCGTTCGCAAGAGCGACGGGCGCGTCGTGCTGTTGTGGACGCAGGCTCACTACCGCAGTTGCGTCTACACGAATCCCGGCTCCGGCATCGAGTCCGGCGCGACGCAAGTCAACGGAGAGTTTCAAAATGTCGATTCGAATGGCGTGCCGGACGAGAAGGGAACACACGCCTGTGTATTTGTCGAATCGCAAGGCCACGGGATCTACGGCACGCTTGGATCAGACAGCGAGGTCCGCGTGAATTCGGATGGCGGTTACAGCTTTGATGGAGGCGCGGGCATGCTGTTTCGTCCAGCGCGAGCCAATCAAGAAGTGAGCGAGCCTGAGAACACAAGCTCCGGCGAGGCGGCTTATCAACTCGACTCAACAACGATGAAGCTGTGGCCGACGCTTCGAGACGGCAGGCTGACTGGGGACGGCAAGTTGCTCGACGGATCGTATCGCTATCAAGACGAGTTGGTGGATATCAACGAGGTACCGCGTTTCTACGATGGGAATCGATTCAGCGGTCCGTTCGGAAGCGACCGAGGCATATCGCCTTTCGCGGTGGATTTTTCGTTCGAGCGCGGAACTCTCGGCGCGTTGTTCTTCAACCCGACGAAGCGATACGCGGAGCGTCTGACGATCGCCGGACCGTGGTCGTTCGAGTACCTCAGCTATCCCTTTGCAAAATGAAGGCTCGTAGCGGGGGAGGCACCTATTTGGACTGCGCCGCCCTATTGGCATTCAGTGACTGCCGCATGTGCGGCGGCGCTTTCGCTTATTTGCAGTGAGAGGCTGCAGAACCACGTCTCTTGGCAGTGTTTTCAACCCGCAAACAAAAGCGCCGCCACGCATGCGATAGTCACTGAATGCCAAATAGGCGGCGCAGTCCAAATAGGCCACTGCAGTCCAAAGAGGGCGCCGCAGTCCACCGATCTCATTTAGTAATCGTGGCTGCGGCAACAACTGGGATTTCCTTGCCGGTGTTTGCCGGACGGCGGGCGCGCGCTTTGATCTCGATCGTCGCCAGATGTTGATTCAAAGCGCTTTCCGTTTCCGCGGCCGCAATGGCAGTCGCCGCGCCGGATCATCAGCGAGCCGCTTCCAAAACAAGATCTGATCCCGGACCTCCTTTTCACGAATGTGGGCCGAGCATTGTTGTATCACAAATCCATGCTAGAATTCAGGGCAAGTTTGGAGGTCCATAATGGCAACTCACATTGAGCCGCTGCTGACAGTAGCGGACCTCGACATAATGCCCGACGATGGCAACCGATATGAGATCATTGAAGGGGAACTATTCGTGTCTCGATCACCCACCCTCACTCACCAAAGCGTCTCTGGCAACTTGTTTCGCAGCGTTGACACTTACCTGATTCAGAACCCGATTGGAAGATTGTGGCTGACGCCGGGAGTTATCTTCAGCGAGTTCAGCGGCGTGATTCCCGATCTGGTTTTTGTGAGCCACGAGCGGCGCAACGAGATC
>JBGQGO010000910.1:0-2040 GCA_041497455.1 Blastocatellia bacterium
AACGGACACATAGGCGTCATCGCAACCGAAGCGACAGTCGCGAGCGGGGCTTACGAAAGAGCGATGCTCGCAATCCGGAGCGGGCTCGAGATAACTTCCCGGGCGTGCCCGCTGTTCGTGCCGCTCGCAGAAGAAGGCTGGCTGAATCATCCGGTCACCTTTCAGGTTGCCGAAGAGTATCTCGCGGAACTGCGATCGAGCCGGGTTGACACGCTCGTTTTGGGCTGCACGCATTACCCGATACTTCGCCCGGTGATCGAGCGAACGCTGGGCGATCAGATCAAGTATGTGGACTCGGGAGAGGCCGTGGCGGAAACGTTGGCTGCCATGCTTGAAGAGGATGGCCTTGCACGCGAGAGCGGGCAGCCGCGAACCGAAGAGTTTTATGTTACCGATTCCGCCGCCAGGTTTCGCCGCGTTGCGGAATTATTCTTAGGCCGGCCGCTCGAGGCGGTGGAGACTGTCGAATTGGGTATTGTCTAATGAGCTATAAGAGATCCGGTGGCCGCGTCCACGATCAAATGAGGGAAGTGAGAATCACACCGGGGTTCACCCGGTACGCTGAAGGCTCGGTGCTCATCGAGATGGGCGCCACGCGAGTGATTTGCACGGCCTCGATTGACGACCGCGTCCCTTTGTTTAAACGCGGACGAGGCGAGGGGTGGGTCACCGCGGAGTATTCGATGTTGCCGCGCGCAACCGAGACTCGCACCCAGCGCGAGGCAGGCCGGGCTCAGCTTTCGGGCCGCACTCAGGAGATACAGCGGCTGATTGGGCGCTCGCTTCGCGCGGTGGTTCAGGCCAATCGATTGGGCGAGCGAACGGTCTATCTGGACTGCGACGTGATACAGGCGGACGGTGGAACGCGAACGGCTTCGATCACCGGCGCGTTCGTAGCGCTGGTCCTGGCGCTCCGCAAGCTCTACAACGACGGCAAGCTGGCTGCGCCGCTGCCGGTTACAGACTACGTGGCGGCGGTTTCGGTCGGAGTGATCGGCGGGGAGGCGTTTCTGGACCTCGACTACAACGAGGACTCGCGGGCTGAGGTAGATATGAACATCGTCCGCACGGGCTCAGGGCACTACATCGAGATTCAAGGGACGGCGGAAACCAGGCCGTTCACCCACGACCAGATGAATCTAATGACTGAATTGGCGAGCCGGGGTATCGAACGGCTCATTGAGGAGCAGCGCAAGGTGCTTGGCGATTTGCGTTGAAGTTCAAGGCGAAGGGTTCTGGGTTCAGAGTTCAGGGGTTCACGGTTTCTGGTTTGGGGTTCAGAGCTCGAGTTCAGAGTTGAGGTAGTTCAAGCTTTCGCTTGCGCGCAACTTTTCTGAGATACAACGGCAACCTAAAGGTTGTACTCTGAACCCTGAACCAGAAACCAGAAACCAGAAACCACAAACCCCGAACCAGAAACCCTAAACCCTGTCGGGTTGTGCTAGACTTTCTTCGGACTCAGTAGCAAGCCAGCGTGATCAACAAAGCAGTTGGAGGCATTGATGAAGTACAGAGGTCTGTTGTTTACGACCGTGGTTCTGTTGGGCGGAATCGCGTCAGCCGTCGCGGCGCAAAACGGTCAGGAGTTCAGCGATCCGGCTGGGCAGTACAAGCTCACGCTGATTGGCGACTGGCGGTCGGTCTCTTACAACGACGCGGTTGGCCGTCAAAAGACGGAATTCGTGTATCGGGATCGCAGCGAGGGCTTGCTGAAGATAACGAGGGGGACGCTCCCCGGCGCCCTCACTGATTTCGTCCGCCAGGAAGAAGAGAACCTCAAGATATACCGCTCCGGCTTCGAGGGTTCGGCGAGCGAACCGTTCGGCGGCGGCTCGCCGAGCGGCATTCGGTTGTCATTTTTCAGCACCGAGGGCAACCGCAAGATGGCGAACACTTTTTACTACCTTCAAGACAAGAATGTGGTGTGGGTGCTGCGTTTCACCGGGAAGCGTGGCTCGTTGGATACGGTGCGCAATCTCACCGATCAGATCGCTCGAAGCTTTCGAGCGCTGTAATCTGTCCGGATAACGCCACGAATGA
>JBGQGO010000911.1:0-2035 GCA_041497455.1 Blastocatellia bacterium
CGGGTTTCAGGTTGAAGTCAGCTAGAAAAGCATCGTTGGTCTTTGTTAGTTGGGTAACCGCTGCGCCAATGGAATTGGCTTTGTAGATCTCCACTGGCCGCGCGAGACTCTGCCGGGTAAAAACCAGGGTCTTTCCATCCGTGCTCACTTGCACGTCGTCATTAAAGCCGTCGTTGATCAGCTTCTTACCCGGGCCTCCGCCGAGCGGCAATTCATATATCGGTTGGCGCCCTTGATCGAGGGCCGACATGTAAATCCTCTGACCATCAGCCGAGAACGTGAAGCTTTCGACGGAGGAATCGAACTGTTCGGTCAGCGAATGACTCTGGCCGATCTTGCGATCGAAGAGCATCAACCGCCAGCGGTCGGCTTCAAACCCCGACTTGGACTGCGCTCGATAAGCGATATATCGCCCGTCGGGCGAATAGACCGGCGTCAGGTCGTTTGCAGGATTGTCGCCGGTGATGCGCCGCGCTTCGCCTCCCGTCACGGGTACGATGAAGATGTCACCGTTAGTCGAGATCGCTTCAACCTTGTCAGTGTTGCGCGCGAAGGCGAGTTCTTTTGAGTCCGGCGAGAATGCGTAGTCAATCTGGCCGCCCAGACTAAAAGGGGGCGCATCGTAGTTGCCCGGCGTCAGATCGCGAGTCTCGCCGCTCTCAGTCGAGACAACGAAAATGTGGGAACGCTTCCCCTCCTTCCAGGTGGTCCAGTGGCGGTACAACAACCGGTCGGCGATTTTTGCCTTGACCTTGGTTGCGGCGGCCTTTTCGGCCTGCTGTTTGTTGCAATCGTCGGTCGCGCATCCGGGATAGACTTCGGAGGTGAATGCGATCCACTTTCCGTCGGGCGACCAGACGGGAGCATCGGCGCCGGTCGAGATGTTGCTGATCTTCTTAACCGAACCGGGCTTGGCTTCCACTAGCTCGATGCTCCAGATTTGAGATTCGCCGTCGCGCGCGGAAACAAACGAGAGGCGCTTCCCGTCTGGCGACCAGCGCGGCGAATGTGAAGACTGCTTTTCGCTGGTCAGCGCGCGCGCCTCGCCTCCGTCCGTCGAGATCACATAGACTTGAGTCGTACGCTTGTTGGCAGCTTTATCCGTGTCAGCAATCGTATAGGCTATCCATCGGCCGTCTGAGGAAAGTTGCGGATCAGAAACGCGGCGGATTTTAAGCAGGTCATCAATCGTGAACGGGCGTGCTGGCTGTTGCTCCTTGGCCACCACGGACACAAGTGACAGCACGATAATCGTCAATAACGCGAACACGCGCTTCATAAGTCCTCCTCGAAATGCGTTGCTCTTAGATGTGAACTCCGAATGACGCAAACGCGACCCAGCCTGTGATGAAAACCGGCGAACGAGCAAGTTTATAGGCTACCCAAGGGCCAATCCGAAGTCAATGCGTGGCGCGAAAACGTGATGAGTGATCCGTGATGCGTGATCCGTGACCGGACAAATCGGCGCGAACAACCATCGATCACGAATTACGAATCACGCATCACGCATCACGCTCACGCATCACCCTTCACTCCTTGATTATTGCCAATGCAAACGGGCGTTTGCTACTATCCTCGTTAGCTGAGGAGTCCGCAGCTACAGCTCCCGTACCCGTGCCGGAGGAACAATCAATGAAATCCTTGCCGCGCGCGCTGGTGATGATTGCGCTGGCGCTCTTATTCATCGGTGTTGTTGCCTTTGCCCGAGAACTCGGCTCGCGTGAGGCTCGCGAGAAGATCGCGCAAGCGCTCGGGTTCGACAAGACCGACAACGTGCACATCAAAAACATCAGCCGTGGCATGGGAAGCGAGGCAATCGTCGAAGCTCAGTTCGATGCGGCGTTCCGATTCACGATGGATAAAGACGGCCAGTGGCAAGCGGTCGAAGTGCGCGCCGGCGACCGCCGTTGGGAATCGATCGAGCTGATACAGACCGCTCTCCGCAAAGAGAAAGCGTTGAGGACCGGCGCCGATCTTCGCACGATTGCAACCGCGCTTGAAGCTTATCGCCGCGAAAGCGGTTCGTATGTCCAAG
>JBGQGO010000912.1:0-2030 GCA_041497455.1 Blastocatellia bacterium
AACAGCGCGACCGCCGCAACTGCTCGATAGCGCGCGCGCAAGGACCGCTGCTCCCGCTGTGCCTGCACGTATCGCTGACGCCAGTCGAGGATCGCGGCCGCAAGCACATCATGGAAGATTTCATATCTCGGCTCGTCGGACTTGTCGGGAGGCGGAGCAATACCTCGTAGGATGCGGATATCCGCTCCGGAAAGTCTCTCCATAACCGGACGCAGTTTCTCCTGTGGCAGCTCGGCGTAGGTCGCAAGATCGGGAATGGTGTGGGCTATCTTGGCGCCGGACGGAGTAACCAAATAGTGAAAGACTCGCGCGGCCACGTCCTGATCGTTGCGCGGCAGCGCCTTCATCGCTGCGTCCAGATGAGTGCGTACGATCCGCTGCGCCCCGCCCAGAGTCTCCAACGTTTTCAATCGAAGCGTATGTGAACCTGCGCGCACATCCTCTTCCCATAGCCGGTTCATGACAAGCTGCAAGTAGGGCGTTTCAATCTGCGCCTCCGCAGCTTGCCCTTTGATCAGGCCGCGTCCTGCCTCGCCTACCGTTACCGCGCCGGTCTTCACTTGATCCAACACCGCCTCAACCAATTCAGGCTCGATGCTGACGCGCTGCCTTCCCGCCGCGTAGAGGCGGTTGAACTGCTCGATGGGTTGTGTGATGGCGGCTCGCGCCGCGCTTCGATCGAGGTGATCTATGCCCAGGCGGTTATCGAACAGGGTCGGAATGCGTCCCTGGAAACGGTCGAGCTTCGCCAAGCCATCATCGCGCATCGATATTAGAAAGTGGACGTTTAGATCGGATGAATTGACTATGCGGGGGAATTGGGCGGCGAAGCTCTCCGCGCCATCTTCCTGCCCGTGATATAGAAAATACTCTTCGAACTGATCGAGAATTATTAGCAACTCGCCGCCCAGGCGTTCCGTCCACATTTTGAAGGTTTCCAACAGCGAGGTAGACGGCGGTACCGGCTCGACTGTCTGGCCGTTCAGTGCTTGCATGGCGGATTCCCGGACGCGGGATTCCAATCCGGCGATCGGATCGTCGCGCCAGGAATTAAACACTACGATCGCGAACTGCGGAGAACCGGTTTCATCAAGGTTCTCGCGGGCAAGACGGCGGAGGTGATGGGCAACGCCGGCCCGAAGCACCGAGCTCTTGCCGACGCCGCTTGGACCATACAGCAGCGTCAGGCGCGACGCCATAAGATTGGCGGTGATGATCTCCCGCTCCGCGTCGCGCCCGAAGAAAAAGGGCGCGTCTTCTTCGGAGTAAGGCATCAGGCCCTTGTAGGGTGTCGTAGCAAATGCCTCTTCGCTCACGATTCTTCTCCTACGCGCGGAATCTCCTGAAGCCGCTCCGCCAACTGCTCAACATAATCGGCCAGGTTAACCTTGACCGTATCCACGTTGCGATTGAGCCAGAACTGCTGGTTGGCCTGGTCAACATGGAACGGAATCGCCCATGAGTTATAGGTGAGCCGCTGCTCGCGCCAGATTCGATGAAAAATAACGCGGAGGTTCCATTCAGGCAGCCTCGATCCCAGGAACAAGAAATGACTCTTGCGGAGTATTTTCGCCAGCTCCACGGGCAACAGGCTCGAGATATCCGTGCGTGTCAAATAGTCAAGGAAGTGATCTTCAGTTATCACATAACTGTCGCGGTCCGGGTCCGTGCGAACAAACGCGCCATGGACTTTCAGAATCACGGCGCGCTGCTCGAGAGAGAATGCCTGATACTGATTCGGCAACTCGATCAACGCTACGTCGCCGTCGCTTTTCCAATGCCAAAACTTGCCTCGTTTGTCACCCTCGGCCTCGTATGAGACAACGTCGAAGGGCACTCCTGCCTCCGTGAAGGCGCGTTCCAACATATCATCGAAGTTTGTCGTCACAATGAGCTGATAGCGGAGCGGGTGACCTTTCTCTCGCAATAAGGCTGGGAGAGTCGCCAAGAACTTGTGCAGCGAAGGCGGAGGGCACTTGGTCTCAAAGACCTCGTGCAACACAGCATAGAGACGGGCCGCGTTTGTGGTT
>JBGQGO010000913.1:0-2028 GCA_041497455.1 Blastocatellia bacterium
AATGGACAGGAGGCATATCGAGACTCAGGAACTGATTACGAGCGTTCGAGAAGTAATGGACAGTAGGCATATCGAGACTCGAGAAGTAATGGACAGGAGGCATATCGAGACTCAGGAACTGATTACTAGCGTTCGAGATGACATCAACCAAAGGGTGCAGGAAAAACACGAACTGTTAGTGAGTCGAATAGACTTGCTTCGCACCGAAACGGACGCGCATTTTCGCAAACAAGGTTATGTAATTCGTGCTCTAAATGATACCGTCCTGTACACACGCGCCGACCAGAAAGAACTCTTCGAGCGAATTGCGGTGCTAGAAGATAAAGCGTCTTAAGAGACCTCCCACCTTGGCTGACCATATCCTGCATACATAGTTGCAGCACTGCCAAATTGAACCGCCTTTAGCGAAGAGCCGTGCGGCGTTTCAGCCCGCGCTTGCACGGCGCAAGTGGCCCCGTGTAAGGTTGCCGCGAAGGAGATTCATCCGCATGAAAGTGCTCGCGATCAGCATCGTCCTTGCTCTGATGGCCACTGCCTCGGCGCAGAAGCAGAGGGCGGGCGCCAACTGGCCTTCGTTTCGAGGCGACCACGCGGCTGGCGTAGCCGACGGCGCCAACCTGCCCGAGCAATGGGATGCTGAGAAAGGGACCAACATCAAATGGAAAGCTCACATCCCAGGGCTGGCCCACTCGAGCCCGGTGGTGTGGGGCGATCGCATCTTCGT
Source organism: Blastocatellia bacterium (assembly GCA_041497455.1). Taxonomy (GTDB): domain Bacteria; phylum Acidobacteriota; class Blastocatellia; order UBA7656; family UBA7656; genus Onstottus_A. The sequence continues at coordinate 725 of JBGQGO010000913.1, forward strand.
GACAACGGCTATCAGTAGCCGCGGCAATGCTACATTCAAGCGAGGACTCTACGGCGACGGCGACGCTTCCGACGATCGGTCGTCGCATCAGTGGAAGCTCTACAGCATCGACAAGAAGACCGGCAAAGTTCTATGGGAGCAGACTGCATTCGAAGGCGCGCCGCGCGAAAAGCGGCATATCAAATCAACCTACGCCAACGCGACTCCCGCAACCGACGGCCGCTACGTCGTCGCGTTCTTCGGCTCACAAGGGCTCTACGCTTACGACCTGAAAGGCCGGTTGATCTGGAAGAAGGATCTGGGCCGCATAAACGCCGGGGCTTATGATCTGCCCGAGTACGAATGGGGAACGGCCAGCTCGCCGATCATCTACAAGGACCTGGTCATCGTTCAGTGTGACCAGCAGCAAGGAGCGTTCTTGCTTGCCGTGGATCTCAAGACAGGCAAGACCGTATGGCAGACCCCGCGCGAGGAGTTGCCTTCGTGGGGCACGCCTACGATCTATCCGGGGAAGAAGCGCGTCGAGTTGATCACAAACGCGTCGAATTTCATTCGCGGATACGACCCGGAGACGGGCAAGGAACTTTGGCGGCTCGGGGGCAGCTCGAAGATCACCGCGCCGACGCCGGTCTTTTCGGACGACTTGATAGTGGTCGCGAGCGGCCGCCGCCCCGAAGCGCCGATCTTCGTGATTCGCGCTGGGGCTAATGGCGACATCACGCTGGCGGGCGAACAGAAGTCGAGTGCGCACGTCGCCTGGACCAGGCAGCGCAGCGGTTCGTACATGCCGACGCCGTTGATCTATCAGGGTTACCTGTACGTGCTGCAGAACCAGGGCATCCTGGCTTGTTACGACTTGCCGACAGGTGAGCAAAAGTACCTCGAGCGAATCCCGCATCAGGGCAGCGGCTTCAGCGCATCGCCGGTGGCTTCCGACGGAAAGATATATCTGTCGAGCGAGGACGGAGATATTTTCGTTGTGAAGGCCGGTCCGAAGTTCGAGCTTGCGGGCACGAATCGAATCGGCCAGCCGTTGATGGCTACGCCGGCCATATCAGAAGGCGTGATGTTCGTTCGAGCGCAGAATGATTTGTTTGCGATCGGCCGATAACCCTGTTTATTTGGACTGCGGCGGCCTCATTTGGACTGCGGCGGCAAGGTACTCCGCGACGCCGCTTTTGGGTTCGAAGGGGATTGCCTGCAAAAGCGGCGTCGCGGAGTACCTTGCCCCCGCAGTCCAAAGAGGCAGGGATGCCGGCGCTCCCAGGTTCTACCTGGCGAGCCACATCTTGATCGAGCGCGTC
>JBGQGO010000914.1:0-2021 GCA_041497455.1 Blastocatellia bacterium
GACTTTGATGGGCACGCCAAAGTTGGAACCGCCAAAGCTTTGATTCCCGTCGACCGTGGCGAGGATCGCGGAGTTGATTGCAATTACCCGGCTGTCGCGATCGAAAATAGGGCTGCCCGATCCGCCTTCCGTCGTCTGAGCACTGTGCACAATTCGACCGGGCAGTGCGTCGCTGATGGTGCCAGTGGTTGTTAGCGGCCTAATCAAACCGCTCGCGGCCAGCCCGCTCGCTACTTGAATCGCGCTCTGCCCGTGCGTTCGGAGTATCTCGCGCTTCTCGGTTTCTTCAATTCGCTGAAGCAACCCGTCAACGCCGGTTGGATAGCCCAATAGGACAACCGGTTCCCCTATTATCGAGATCGGGTCTTCGTTGCTCATTGGGATCACCGGAAGCGCCGCGTCTCCCTGATCGAACTTGCAAAGCGCGATGTCGTATCGAGGCGAGGTCGCGGCTACCTTCAAATCGAAGGGAGCTTGCCGGGAAGGGAAGAAGGCTTCGAGCGTATCGAGCCTCGGAGCCAACCCGCCGCCTTGGTGCAAGATGATCTGCGCCATCTGATCGGTTACCCACGGCTGAACCACATGCTTGTTTGTCGCGATCACACCGCCTGGCTCTACGACGAACCCGGTGCCCGTGTAGTCGATTTGGACCGGCGGCCCCGCTCCGTCAACTGAAGCTTGGAGGTTGCCGTTCTTATCGACCGGCATATCGCTGATGCGGTCCGCTGTTTCGTAGCGGAGCACGCGCCCACTGCCGCGCTCGACGAACGTATAGCTGCCGACGATCAGACACACGCCCGGGCTGTACAACTCGGCGATCTTCTGTGTGAACTTGCGCATCTGGTCGCTCACCTCGCGAAGCCGCTCGATCTCCTCTTGCTGTTTGCGGATGAGCTTCTGATCCTGTTCGCGCATGTCCTGAACGAGGCCAATCTGGTTTCCGATGCGATCAGTTTTGTTGGTGTTCCGAATAAGGGTAATAAGGCTGAAGACGATCACACCGAGGATCAGCAACGAGATCGCAGATACCAGAGTCAGTCCGGTCATTTTCGCTTTGCGAGGAATCTCCGCCCACAGGCTTGCGGTGAGTTCTTTTACAAACAGCGTGGCCGTCAGCGGATGAACCGATTGCCCGGATACCCTGTCAACTGCGGCCACGTTGCGGCGGACGGGATGCGTGTCTGAGAAGTTCTCCGGCATCACCTGAAACAACACACTCGCGCCCGCCTGGCCGTTACCAAAGTGAACCGTGTCACCGTCGCGCAGTGTGTGGCCGGCGCCGGTTTCATCGCTCCCGAGTTCCTCGCCATTGATCGTGATTTCAAAGTTGTTCTGTCCAACGTGAGGCACCAGATGAAACGTGTTCTCGTCGTCGTACACATCCGCAAGCACGCCGTCGGGCAGAGAACCGCCGTCCTCGGGCACCAGCTTCAGGTCGCAGGCGTCCGAAGTGCCCAGCGTCACGTGCTCTTGTGTGAAGATTCTGGTCTTACCCTTCTCGGTACCCGAGAGGTAGACGAACATCAACCGGCTCATTGTTTATTGCGCCTCACTCGCTGAATGATAGCATCTGTGATTCAAACTTGCAGCGAAAGTTTTGAGAAGCCTCCGATGCGAGTTCCTAGTACAGCGCCACAGAATTAAGTGTCCACGATACCGCGTGAAGGGTTCGGGAATACCCCCAACTTCAGTTGGGGGATGTTTTATTTCTACCTACGGCAGCACGGCGCTTCTCCTCTCCCCCGATGTTTAGCTCCTCTCCAGCGGCGCCACTCGCGCCGCGAGTGGCGCCGCTGGAGAGGAGAGGACCGGACACGCATCACCCAGAACCCTAGGCTGAACTTAACGATCCCCCAACTGAAGTTGGGGGTATTCCCGAACTCTTCACGCGGTATCATGGACACTTAATTCTGTGGCGCTGTCCTTAGAGGAATCAACCCAGTCTTTCTAAATTACACCGGGGTTCGACAAGGATCGTTTTGAAGGAGGAAAGGCGGACCAGACCGGGCTTCGAACGCGGC
>JBGQGO010000915.1:0-2016 GCA_041497455.1 Blastocatellia bacterium
CCAACCTTTCGACTCAGATCGGATTGCTCACCGACGAGATGCGAAAGCTGAGGCGCGAGACCGAACGCAACTCGGGGATGATGGAACTGTTGCTCAACGAAGATCGCCTGGCAAAAGTGGAAGATAAAATCCAGGACGCCAACAACAACAAAGCTCAGCTCGACGCGCGCGAGCAGGATATTCAACGGCGACTGAGAAACATTCAGGGTGAGCTGCTGTTGCGCGGCGGTCTGCGGCGGGATGAAGCGGAGGCCGCGATACGCAGCGAGTTTCAGCGTGCGCTTGAGGACATCCGCACTCAGCAGGTCGCTAATCAGCAGCGTGTAGCTGAACTGAACGAGCAGGCGGCGCGGCTCCGCGCGCGTGTCGAGACACTCCGCAAGAAGCTCGAGATAATAGACGTAAAGAGTGAGAAGGAAGAAAAGTGACTGATTCGGCGTGGGGCTTCGGGCGAAAAAATAGAAGCCGCCGACAACTTTCGTCATCGGCGGCTCGATAAGTTCTGACGTAGGGTCACGCCCCCGTGTGCCCCTACATTTCGAACTGTGTACAGTCTGTCGCTTCTCTCAGTGTTGCTTTACAGCTTGATGCTGGTCACATCAGCCTGCTCGCCTTTGTGACGTTGCTTTGAATGGAAGGCAGGGCCCCCGTCCTCCCTTCCATTCTCCGCATTAGTTCCGCATCCCGCAGTTGCTCTGAGCAGAAGAGGTTTCTATATCTAAACTGTCGAACTGCTAGAACCGTGTGCAGCTTGTGCAATGGTTGTGCCAGCAGCGTGAGGGGCGCCGGGTTAAGACGCGAACATGCCTTTCCATTTTTCGATTAGCGCCCGAGCCTTGAGAAAGAACTTTTACTAATGGCCTTATCGCTCCCCTTGCAACTGACAAAATCCGGCAGGCTGGGTTCACAAATTGTGTCATCTGTCACCGGGACGCGTGCCCCAAAGCCGGAGCGATGCGGGTCACTCCTTTGAAAACGATCGCCGCTCGCTGCAACAGGTCTCGCGATTTGGCACGCGGGCAGTGACAATGCGCGTAGCATAGACGGCGATCCGTGTTGGTCCGCCCAGACTGAAGTCTAGGCTACGTCGCGTTCGTCCGCCCCAGACTAAAGTCCAGGCTACGTCGCGTTGGTCCGCCCAGACTGAAGTCCAGGCTACGCCGGGTTCCAGTTGCGGCTCACGTTGCTTAACCGGATAATGGCGGCTTAGTCTTTAACCACTAATATCGAGAGGAGCGAGCAATGAGCAATCCTGATACGGAGCGCTTTGTCAGTAACTGGAACCGCATACACAAGGACACTTCACGGGTGCTGAGGGCCGCGCCCGGCGACAAGCTTGACTGGCGGCCTAAGGAAGACATGTTCACGATGCGTGAGTTGATCGGCCACATACCTCAGGCCGAAGTCGTGCTGGTGCGTTCTGCGCTGGCCGGCTCCCCCCAGAAGGTCCCGTTTGACTCCTCGCGTAGCGCGGATGAGATCGCCAGCGCGTTCGATAGCCAGCACGAAGAACTCGCAAGCGAAGTCTCAAAGCTGACCGCAGAACAATGGAAGGAAGAGGTCGAGTTTCATGGAAGGCGGCTGCGTCGCGGCGTGCTGTTGTGGTTTATGACCGAGCATGAGATTCATCACCGAGGTCAGTTGTACACCTATTACCGGCTCGCAGGAATCGAGCCGCCGAATCTGCATGAGTAAAACGACGAAAAAGAACCGACGGGGAGAGGGGGAGACTGGGAGACGGGGCGAAACAAGTCGCCCCCTCGCCGCTTCGCCCCGTCTCCCCGCCGCATCGTTCGACAAGGTGTTTGAAAAGATCTACCGGCTGGTGCTGCGCATACCTCGCGGGCGCGTGATGACCTACGGCCAGATCGCACGGCTGCTTGAGGAGCGCTACAGTCCGAGGCTCGTCGGCTGGGCGATGCACGCAACCCCGCGCGATGAGCGCAACATCCCGTGGCATCGCGTCATCAATTCACGCGGCGGAATATCGACCGGCCGCGTGATCCTCGCCGAGCC
>JBGQGO010000916.1:0-2016 GCA_041497455.1 Blastocatellia bacterium
CAGCGGGGGTCCGGTATGTCCAGTAACGGTAATGGTTTAGCGAACGGGAAAAACGGGAAGAAGCGCCGCCGGCGCATCATTTGGGCCGCGATCGCGGTCGTAGTCCTGGGGGGCGGCGGCTACGGCGTGATGGCTGCTCTTCGGCCGAATCGCTCCATTGACCCATCAAAACTCGCCTCCGCAGAGCGTGGCGACCTCGCGCGCGTCGTCGTCGCCACAGGAAAGATTCAGCCGCTCTCGAAAGTCGAGGTTAAGTCCAAGGCCAGTGGGATCGTAAAGAAGCTGTACGTGGACTACGGCGATCACGTCAAGCAGGGCCAGCTTCTCGCCGAATTGGACAAGGTGCAGCTCGAAGCTGCCGAGCGCGCCTCGCGGGCGAATTTGCAAGCAGCAGAAGCGGCCTTGGATTCTTCGAAAGCATCACTCGAACGTAACAAGGTAGACGCGGAAGGCCCCGATGTGCCGTTTCTCAAGCTGAACATGGAGCGCGCCGAGCAGATGTTCAAGGATGGCGTGATGTCCAAAAGCCTTGTCGAAGACTCAGAGAAAAATTATCAGCTCGCGCTGAACAAACAGACAAGCGCGCTACGCAACCTCGCCGTCTCTCGCGCGGAAATCGCCAAAACGGAAGCGCAGGTTGCGCAGGCCAAAGCTTCGCTCGAAAACGCCCAGGAAGACCTCCGCAACTCCACAATTGTCAGCCCGATTGAGGGTTTAGTCCTTTCGCGCGATGTAAACGTTGGCGACGCCGTGAGCTCCATCCTGGTTCTCGGTTCGCAGGCCACATTGATCATGACCCTCGGTGACGTCAGCGAAGTCTACGTGCAGGGCAAAGTGGACGAGGCCGACATCGGCAAGGTCTTCCTCGGCCAGCCCGCGCGCATCGTCGTGGAATCCTTCAAGGACAAGAAATTTACCGGCAAGGTGACCAAGATTTCTCCGATGGGCAAGGAAAAGGACAACGTTACGACGTTTGAGGTGCGCGTCTCGATCTCCAATCCTGGCGGCGAGCTCAAAGCCAACATGAGCGCCAACGCCGAAATCCTTCTGGAAGAAAAGAAGAATGTCCTCATGGTTCCCGAAGCTGCGCTGATCTACGACAAAGAGCGCAAAGCCTCCGTCGAAATTCCAGACGCCAAGGCCGACAACGGCAAGAAAAAACTCAGCGTAAAGCTAGGCATCTCCAACGGCGTCAAGACGGAGATCCTCGAAGGCCTCAACGAGAAGCAACAAGTCGTTCTTCAGTAACTGATTTCAGAGACGGGGCGCCATGTCATTCCGAGACTTATTGCGAGACACGCTCGCAACGCTCTGGGCGCACAAGCGCCGCACGATGCTTACGATGTTCGGCATCGCCTGGGGCATCATCTCCATCACCGTGATGGTGGCAGCCGGCGAGGGGCTTGGCGTCGGCATCCAGAAGAATCAAGAATCCTTCGGCAAGGACGTCATGATCGTTTTCGCGGGCCGCACCAGCATGCAGGCCGGGGGAACGCGCTCCGGCCGGATCGTGCGCTGGGGCGAAGAGGACTATCTTCAGGTCGCGAAAGAAGCGCCTGCCTGCAAGTATGTGATGCCCGAACTCGGCAACGACGTTCAGGTCCACAGCCTCTTCAATAGTGGCAACATTCCAACGGTTGGCGCGCTGCCTCCTTTCACTGAGATTCGCAGCATCACCGTTGCGCAAGGCCGCTTCTACAACGATCAAGACAACGCCGATGCTAGAAACGTCGCGTTCCTCGGAAGCGACGCGAAGAAGCAGCTCTTTGCCGATCGCGAGGCTCTCGGCCAGACGGTTTGGATGAACGGCATTCCGTACACCGTCATTGGCGTCATGAAGCCCAAGGAGCAGAACTCCAGTTACGATGGTGCTGATGTGCGAAAGATCTTTATCCCCTTCAACGCCATGCGCCGTGACTTTCCCAACAAGCCCCCTGCGGTAGAGCACAGCGTGGACCGGCTCCTCGTCGCGCCCTGGTCGCTCGAGACCCACCCCGATTGCGTGAAGCAGATTCG
>JBGQGO010000917.1:0-2012 GCA_041497455.1 Blastocatellia bacterium
CACAATGCAGCAGGAACGCATTGCCATTGCGGAAATCGAACGCATCATCGGCAAGAAGCTCGGTCTTTCATTCAGTCTCTAGCCAAATCCGGTTCCCTTTCCTGCCCGTGCCGAGAGGGTTATCCTTACTCGAATGAACGCAAACGTCGTGAGGTTGTGTGAAGCTGTGCGCGAAGCTGGCGGCCGGGCGATGCTCGTCGGCGGCTCAGTGCGAGACCGCCTGCTGGGTTTGGAATCGAAAGACTTCGACATCGAAGTTTACGGCCTTGAGCCGGCGCGCCTCCGCACGGTTCTCGAAAAGATTGGCCAGGTGAACCTGGTTGGAGAGCATTTCTCAGTTTACAAGCTCGTGTTTTATCGGCCAGCGGCGCCTCGGGCTTCCACCTCTGAACAATCGCTCTCCGATCAAACTACCCCGCAAGACAGGTTCGAGATTGACGTTTCGCTTCCCAGGCGCGAGTCGAAATCCGGCCGAGGTCATCGCGGGTTTGTGATCGAAGGTGACCCGGCGATGAGCTTCGAGGAAGCAGCTCGCCGCCGCGACTTCACGATCAACGCCATTCTCTATGATCCGCTAACGGATGAGACCGTCGATCCATATGGCGGCCGCGACGATCTGGAGCGCCGCGTGCTGAAGGTCGTAGCTGCGGATACATTCATCGAGGACAGCCTGCGCGTTCTGCGCGCGGTCCAACTCGCGGCAAGGTTCGAAATGACTATCGAGCCGGCGGCTGTAGAGCTGTGCCGCGCGATCGACCTATCGGATCTTCCTCGCGAACGAGTCTGGGGCGAGATCGAAAAATTGCTTACGCTCGCCGAGCATCCATCAATCGGACTGGCCGTAGCGCTTGACCTGGGCGTGCTCGACCAACTCTTCCCCGAGATCCGAGCGCTGGTTGGCTATCAGCAACAAGAGGACGGTCAACCCGCGGAGGACTCGTTCGCCCACACGAAGCTTTCGTTGGATGAAGCGGTAAAGCTCGCCAGCGATCTATCGAAGCCGAAGCGCATAGCGGTTATGCTTGCCACGCTCTGTCACGCTCTCGGGCAGCCGATCACCTCCGCGAAGGGTGGCGTTGAGCCGCCGGAACGTGACAAAGCGGTTGTAGAACCGACGCGCTCAATCCTGAATAAGCTGGGTCTCTACGGCATCGGCGGCTACGACGTGCGCTCGCAGGTACTGGCGTTGGTGCGCGAGCATCGGAAACCGGGCGAGTTTTATCAATGTCGTGAGACGACCACCGACGGTGACTTTCGAAGACTCGCTCAGTACGTGGACATCGATCTGCTTTATCGCGTAGCGAAGGCCTGCGCGAGAGGACGCGGATCAGCTTCGTCAAGCATCGCCGCAGATTGGTTTATCGAAAGGGCACGCGCGCTCGGGGTCGAGCATCGTCCCCCAGCGCCGCTGCTTCAGGGCCGCCACCTGCTCGAGGCGGGATTCGAGCCGGGACCACAAATGGGGAAGCTGTTGCGCAGCGTCTACGAGTTGCAACTGGACGGCAAGGTCACAACGTCAGAGGAGGCGCTTGCTGCCGCCCAGCAAATCACTTGAGTTCGAGCGCAAGCCGCGGATAGATTTCTCACCACCATCGAGTCTACTATCGATTCAATCAGCGATCAGCCCATCGAAAAGGAGAGGCCTGAATTGCAGCGTGACACAACAAGCGTAGATAAGGGCAAATCCGTCGAAGAGTCGCTCGATCCACAAGATTGGGAAGAGCTTCGGTCGCTCGGGCACCGCATGCTCGACGACACGTTGGATTACCTCTCGACGCTGCGCGAAAAGCCGGCGTGGCAACCCGTCCCGGAAAGCGTGAAGAATTACCTAAAGGAACCGCTGCCAACAGAGCCACAAGACGCCGCTGCTGTGTACCAGGAGTTCGTTCAGAACGTGCTGCCTTACACGAATGGCAATCGCCATCCGAGATTCTGGGGCTGGGTTCAGGGCAACGGAACGCCGCTGGGAATGCTCGCCGATATGCTTGCTTCGGGGATGAATCCTCACCTGG
>JBGQGO010000918.1:0-2012 GCA_041497455.1 Blastocatellia bacterium
AATGCGTTGCTCACGATGGCCAGTGGCTTTCTGGGTTCAATGGGCGATCCCAAGATGGCGCCGATTGCCGAAGCGCTCAAGACGGTGAGGATCATCAGCGCCGATGCCGATGTTAAGATCACCGGCAACCTGCCGATGGAGCTATTGAACAGCCTGCTCTCTTCTTCAACTAAGAAGGGACAATGATTGATCTAAAGAGCAGCTCCCTGATCTCGACAGCCAGGGCATTGAACTGTACGGGCTTGGTCGCAGCGCGATCAGCTCCAGCCTCGAGCGTCTCGTGGGGTGAGAGCGATACTAGAACCTCGGCTTCTGCTTGGCCGTAACTGTTCACGGGGGATACTGGTCGTGCATTCTATCACTCTTTTTGCACTTCTGTTTGGGACTTTAAGATCCCCAACCTTCCCGGTTGGGGATTCTACATCGGGTCGCTGATTGAGCCCATGAACAGCAACGTCCCCGTCTTGTTGTCCCTGATCGCGCAGAAGAACGGATGATCGACGACCATGCGAAAGGTCTTGCGCGGTTGCATAACTGACGTCACGCTCATCTCAACGGAAGTCACAGCCGCAGCTTCTGTACCCTCTTCGTTCACTTCGGCGAAGGTCTTATGCTTGACCCGGCTGATAAACGCGTTCTGGGAAGTCTCAACGATCCCGCTGAAGTTCGCGCGATCCGGATCAAAAGCGATACCCATGCCAAGGGCCTTCAATGCCTCGTTCAGTCCGATTTCGTAATCCACCTTGAACCGCGGCACGGCAATCTCGCCTTTGGTCTCGGCGAACTCTTTCATCCACGCGTCCCAGTTCGCGGCGGTCAGGCTCTTTTGAAACGCATCGAGGCTCACGTTTTGCGCCGGAAGGAATATGTACATGCTTACGCGGCCGGCGCCGTAGGGGAGGCTGACCGCTTGAAAGTCTTTGCTTTCGTAATAGCTGTACTTGCCCGACTGATGCATTATCGGATGACGCTTCTGTTTGCCGGCCCCGGTTGTGAACTGATCTTCCTTTGTCTTCGCTTTGTCGAACTCGGCCGCCCACGTTCCCTTGAAATAGATCGCGTTGATCAAAAACAGAATCGACTGCGCGTCGATGTTGTCGACAATCTTGTCGATCTTCCCCTTTGTCTTATCAGCCACCCACGAATTGATCGTCGCCGGAGCGCTCGGATCGCCGAAGTCAAGCGCGGTCACTTCGGCGCCGTAGTACTGTTTGTTTCTCTGAAGGAAATCGGGATTGAAGGCTACGCCCTTTTTTCCCCAGAGCGAGTTGGCGATGCTGAGCTGAACTTTCGGGTCCGCGCTTTCGAGAGCAGCTTTCAACTGAGCGTACGCGCGATTCAACTCGAGGTGATTCATCCCCCGAATTTCGAGAGCACGCTCCATCGCCTGTTTCGTTTCGCCTACCGCGCCGTTGTAAGTCATCGCAAGCGCGAGACCTACGCTCGCGGGCGAGATAAAGATGTTCTTTCCGGCGTCCTGTTTCGCGACTTCCGCAAAAAGCTTGAAGCCGAATGTTGTATTGGCGGAAACCAGCCGGCTGTCGACGGTGTCACTGGTTGGTTTGTTGTTCTGGTTTTCCATGGCGGCGTTGTTGTTCGAAGGCTGATTGTTGTTAGCGACGCTCGATTGTGAAACGGTCGAGCAGCCGATCAGCGCAAGAAGAATCACGCCAGTCAGCCCACGGCCGGCCCTTTCCAAACGATGGGTGTTCATTCTATTCCCTCCTCTTTGTTTCCGCGATCCATGCATTGATCCGGCTCTCAAGCAAATCGAGCGGCAACGGGCCGTCATCAAGCACCGCGTTATGAAATCTTCTAACGTCGAAACGCGCGCCCAGTTCCTTCGACGCTCTCGCCCGAAGCTCTTTGATCTTCAGCTCGCCCATCTTGTAGGCGAGCGCCTGCCCCGGCCAGACGATGTACCGGTCTATTTCCACTATGATGTCGTTTTCGGTCTTCGCCGTGTTCTCTTTCATGAAGTCGATCGCTTGCTGGCGGCTCCAACCAAACGC
>JBGQGO010000919.1:0-2010 GCA_041497455.1 Blastocatellia bacterium
TACATACTAACCATCGCGGGAATTTTCAGGCTTCGGCGAACGCGCCCCGATGCCGAGCGGCCGTATCGGGCGTTCGGGTATCCGATAGTCCCAGCATTGTACATAGTCGGCGCGGCCGTGATTCTCGCAGTGCTGTTGATCTATCAAACGGCAACCACGTGGCCGGGATTCATCATCATTGCAACGGGCATCCCGGTGTACTTCATCTGGCGAAAAGTAGGCGTTGCTTCGCCGGAGCACGACGAATAGTCAGGTCGCACGGTGTATGAGTCTTGATGCGTGCGCTCTTTCGAGCTCGCGATTCAAGACTTCGAACTCAACATTGGAAATCAAACAAGTCACTCGCGGAGGATCTACGAAATGGCGAATCAACTTTGGGCAAGAAAACCCCTCAGTCTGTTGTTGGAGGAAATGGTAGGCGACCACCGATTGCGCCGCGTACTAGGCCCGGTTCAGCTCTCGGCCCTTGGAGTAGGCGCGATCATCGGCACAGGCATCTTCATCCTCACTGGCGAGGCCGCGCACGATAGAACCGGGCCGGCGCTTATGCTCTCTTTTGTCGTTGCGGGTTTTGCGTGTGTATTCGCAGCGCTGTGCTACGCCGAGTTTGCCTCGATGGTGCCGGTAGCCGGTTCCGCTTACACCTATGCTTATGCAACGCTCGGCGAACTGTTCGCCTGGATTATCGGTTGGGATCTGATCCTCGAATACGCGGTTGGCTCAGCGACGGTTGCGCATGGATGGTCGGCGCACTTTCAGGAGTTCATCCCGCTATTCGGTCTCGACAAGTACCTGCCTCATGTTCTTTCGAAGGGTCCGTTCGACTATTGCGTAACCGTGTCAAAGGATTGCCCACACACGGGATTCGTCGCCACTGGGGCATACTTCGATCTGCCCGCGATTCTGGTCACATTCATTCTCACCGTAATCCTGGTCAAGGGCATCAAGGAGAGCGCGAGCTTCAACGCCGTGATGGTGGCTATCAAGCTCGTCATCGTGCTGATGGTGATCGGCATCGGAGTCTTCTACATCAATCCCGCCAACTGGCATCCGTTCGCGCCATATGGTTATACGGGCATTAGCTTCTTTGGTCACACCCTGTTTGGCCAGACCGCGCCTACTGGACAGCCGCTAGGAATGTTCGCCGGCGCGGCGATCATCTTCTTCGCTTACATCGGATTCGACTCGGTATCGGTCCACTCCGAAGAAGCAAAAAGGCCTGCCCGCGACGTGCCGATTGGCATCATTACATCTCTGATTGTCTGCACTGTTCTTTACATTGCGGTCTCAGCAGTGCTGACAGGAATGGTTCCCACCGAATTGATTGATAAGAATGCCGGCGTGGTGAAGGCGTTCGAATATGTACATTTGCCCTGGATGCAATACCTGGTCGCGGCGGGCGCGATGACCGGCATCACGTCTGTGCTCCTTGTGATGATGCTCAGCCAGCCGCGCGTGATGCTGGCGCTGGCCCGCGATGGCCTGGTGCCAAAGAGTTTCTTCGGCGCCATTCATCCGAAGTTCCGCACGCCCTGGAAGTCAACGATCCTTACCGGTCTATTCGTCGCGTCGATGGCGGGGTTTCTGCCGCTCACTCTTTTGGCCGAAATGACCAACATCGGCACCTTGTTCGCCTTCGTCATCGTTTGCGCCGCCGTGCTCGTAATGCGTAAGACGAATCCCGATGCGAATCGTCCGTTCCGCGCGCCATTCGTTCCACTCACCCCGATCCTCGGCATACTCACGTGCTTGCTCTTGATGTTCTCGCTGCCGGCGGAAAACTGGTGGCGGCTGATCGTATGGCTGTTGATAGGGTTCGTGATTTACTTCGCCTACGGCCGCAATCACAGTGTGATGAAGCACTACCTCGAGCACGAAATCAGCACACACGGCATATCGCCCGCCGGGGCCCTGGCGACCGATGTAGACCTCGAGGATCCAGGATCACCTGACAAAAAGGGCGATTGACGAGTAAGCATCGCAGCGATGTAAAAGACGACGGCGCGGGTA